>DATEOO010000168.1:0-10567 GCA_035274085.1 Candidatus Nitrosocosmicus sp. | reverse complement strand
TCTTCCTCTGACTCCGATTCCAACTCTTCCTCTGACTCCGATTCCAACTCTTCCTCTGACTCCGGTACTGATTATATCTCACCTATTGCTGATGCTGGTACAGATATAACAGTACAAAGCAATATCTCGACCAAATTGGATGGTAGCAAAAGCTATGATCCTAATAATCCGGGAGATGATGTTCGTCCACCATTAAGCTTCGATTGGACGCAGACTGGTGGTCCAGAAGTGATCCTAAACAATCCCAAATCTGCAAATCCATCATTTACCTCTCCTCAAGTAGAAGCGCAAACTAGGCTTACCTTCCAATTAGTGGTAAGCAGTGACATTGCAACTAGTGATCCTGATTCTGTTACTGTCTCTGTTACTCCTACTACCCCACCTGACACTGGTACTCCTACTACCCCACCTGACACTGGTACTCCTACTACCCCACCTGACACTGGTACTGGCACCACTTCTGATACCCAAGAATTTCAAACATCAATTAAGGATTGCACAGCTAATCTCGCTGATAATTTTGCAGGAGGATCATTAACCATTATTACCGATCAAGATTTTTCCAAAGTATATAAAATATCTCCTAATCCATATACAACTGAAGAATCACTATACTTTGTGAATAATGATTTTTTCGATTGCAATCCTGATAACTCGGTGATATCTCTAAATGGACTAGATTATTCTTGGTATACAGTAGAGATCCTTGATCAATCCAATGTGAATAATACCAAGACATTTGATATTTCCATAAACGAAAACTTTTCCTTTCCTACGATTTATGTGTTTGACAGAGCAATTATTCCCAATCTGACATATGAACCCATACCTTCACAATTTATTATATGGTTAAATGAAAGTGTTACCACAAATGCTGAACTAGTGTCTCAAGATTACGTCCAAAATGGTGAAATAAAATTTGTTTTTGAAAATCCACCTGGTTTTGTTATTAACATCAATAATAGTGGACAAATTAATGAGAAGGATTTTATGAATAAACTTAGTAATGATCCAAGGATTTTTGCAATAAATCAGGATTTAAATGGAAAAATTGCTTCAGTTAGATACAATAATCAAACCATCCCCGATAGTCTTGAAAGAATCAATGCAAATGTGCTCAACATTACGAGCGAAAAATTGGATAATACTTTTTTTTCTAACCAATCCGGAGGAGAATTGGATTTTTCGAATGTTGATATTGCGATTTTGGATACAGGAATAAGCCTTGACCATCCCGATCTAAATGTCTACAGGAATGTTTCTTTTATAGATAGTGCGATAACCGGTGATGATGACGTAGGTCATGGATCACATATTGCTGGAATAGCTGCAGCAAAAGATAATTCCATAGGTATACTAGGAGTCGCACCCGGGGCCAAGCTTTGGGCTATAAAAGTATGTGATATCAAAGGTAACTGCCCTCTATCGTCTCAAATAAAGGGTATCCAGTACGTAAATGATCATGCTAACGAGATAGACATTGTTAATTTAAGCATTGAGAATCCACCATCAAACAAACTCGATAAGGCCATTATTGAGTCTCTCGCTAAGGGGTTGATATATGTCGTCGCTGCAGGAAACAGTAACATTAATTCCTCATTAACCTCTCCAGCAAGAATCCCCGGAGTAATAGCGGTTTCTGCAATTTCTGATAGTGACGGAGAATGTGGAGGCAGGGGTAATAGTACTATTGGGGGACCCGATGATTATGCTGCTAGTTTCAGCAATTATGGAAATAGTATTGATTTTGCTGCACCAGGGGTGGATATATTTTCGACCTACAAGGAAGGAGGATATGCATTTGACAGTGGTACAAGTATGGCGGCACCAGTTGTTGCAGGACAGGCAGCTTTGTATAAAAGTTTTAAACCTAATGCTACTTCTGAGGAAGTAGTTTCAGCCTTGCTTAATTCTAGTGTTCCATATGCAACACCTTGTTCAGGAGTCAACTATGGTCATTTTCAAGACGCTCAAAACCACCACAAAGAACCATTGATCTATACCGTAAGAATTCCTTAAGTGGAAGTCATTATTACTTTATTTGTTCGCCATCTTGATTTTCTGATTACATTTTCAATCAATTGCTTTTATCATGTCATGGTAAGATCCTCTACACCCTGTGTGTTGTTAGGTAAAGCCAATAATACCATTTTATTATATCAGAGCCAAGCTAATTTTGATACGATCAAATGTCAAAATCTCAATTTCAAATTAGATAACAATGTAATAAAATAAATATGATGTTAGCCCAAAAAGAGGTATGGAATGCGCAGTATATGATACGTATGTTACAAAAAAAGATGGAAGGATAATGCATTTTGATGTGATTGTAGAAGCAAGTACTCCACACGAAAAAGCCATTGAATACGGAAAGGAGTATCTTAATAGTGTTGATCAAGGAGGACAGAAAATGACACAAGAAGAATGTCAGTTCTGTCATATTCAAGCAGCTCCACCCGTTGTAGCAAAAGACATTCAACAATCTGGTTACTACATCCAAAAAATGGAAGGCTGTCCTTAGAACCCCCAAGTCTAAATTTGGATTCTCTTCAAACAGCTTGTTTATGAACCATATTATACAGTGAATTTTATCAAAACCATCAATTGTTTGATAAAAAAATCAAAAATCAATCACTTTTTATTCCTTTGCCTTGACTAGTACTGGGTTATCTGATATAAAGCCAATTGAAAAACTTGGATGTAAAATAGCTTTTCTTTGATACTATTTTTGTTGTTTATACTTTTACTATTTCCACATCAAGTCATACTATAGATTAATCTATATGACATTATTTTTTTCAAGCCCCATTGGTCTTGGACATATAACACGAGATATTGCCATTGTAAAGGAAATTGCCAATTTATTTAATTATTATGATTTCACCTTAATCACAGGCTCAAAAGCATTTGATTTTATATGCACTGACAATTATATTTCAGAAAACTCAAAGGTCAACGTCCATAATCTATACTCTCCCCCAGAGTTTTCAATCGACAAGGGGATATTAAAAAGCAATTTTGTATGGTTGCTAAAATATGTATCTTACTTTAGAAAATCTAAAGGAAAAGTAAAAAGATTGATATCTGCCCGTAGTGGCATAGATCGGAAAGCATATCCTTTAATAATAACTGATGAGGATATTGCTTCTCTATCTGTTGGCAAGGATCTCAATATTCCAAGAATCCTTATTACAGATATACTTAGGACTCATTTTATAAGAAATGGTATGTTCTCTAGTATAGAAAAATATCTCAACAATTCTATGTGCAATTTGATAAAGTCTAGCGATTGTGTTATTATTCCAGAGCCTGGGGATAATCATGATAATTTATTTTATGTGGGTCCAATAGTTAGGGAGATAAGAACAACCCGAGATGAGTTGCGAAGGAGGTTTTCATTTAGTAAATTTACCATTTTGGTAACTACAGGAGGAACATCCGCTGGTGACTATTTAACAAAAATGGCGCTCGAATCCTTTACTAGATTACAGAGACGGTATGATTGCGATTTGGTAGTATCATCATTTTCATCTAATATTTCACCCCATCGAAAGGAAAATGATTCCTATATGAACATTGGCTTTGTAAACAATATCCATGAATATGTATACGCAGCAGACTTAGTTATTTCATTAGCAGGAAAATCTACAATTGATGAAAGCTTAGTTTACGGTACTCCAGGCATCTTTATTCCAATAAAGAATCATTTTGAGCAAGAGGCTAGAGCCAAAGAAATGGGGTTTTCCTACGAGGACATTAACAAGCTAGATTCGATTATGGAAGAAAATCTTTCAGGCCTTCATTTAAAAAAAGAGAAAAAAGTGTCAAATGGAGCTGCCAGTGCCGCCAAGCTGATTGCTGAATATCTGAATAAATAATAACGGGACATTGTATTAATTTTTGTATTGGAGCCATTAGTAATTGCAAAATTTGGCGGATCAGCGTTAGGAGTTAATGGCGCAAAGATCCCAATCATAATTGATAGAATAAGGGAACTAAGGAAAAAATCAAAGATCATCTGCGTGTTTTCTGCTCCTCTAACAAATTATGAAGGCAAGAATATGTCTATGACTGATGTTGCCATTCGGATTTCAAAAAATTATGCTTCATCAAATCCAGTAGACATCGATGTCCTAAAAAACGTCTATATGGAAATTTCAAATAAATATTTATCAAATACTGACAGACAAAATTTTGAATCTGAGTTAGAGAAATTTAACAAGACTGTTTTGATATCTCTAAAGCAAGTAGCAGAAAATCGCCGGTTTGTTGACGTAAGTCGCTCTCGAATCCTGGCATATAGTGGAGAAATAGTGATATCAATTCTAATGGATTATATTTTAAAAAGTAACGGAATTAAATCCTCCAGTGTGAACGTTAATGAATGGCCAATAGTTACCGACGATAATTTTGAAGCAGCTAGTTTCTTGCTAGATGAATCTAAAAATCAAATAGATCCGCTAATTAAACTAGTTAAAGAAAATGATGTTTTATGCATAGGTGGCTTTATTGGAAAAACTGTAGACGGACTGGAAACTACTTATGAAAGGGGCGGATCTGATAGATCAGCTGCGGATCTGGGAATTTTATTATCTTCACATTTTAGCGTCGTTCTTGATTTTGAAAAAGATAATTCCGTATTAAGTGCAGACCCTAAAATCGTTTCTAAAAACCTACATAATGTGAAGACTCTATCTTATAATGAAGCTAAACTTGCAGGTATGTTTGGTATGAAAATATTGGACCCAATAGCCATTAAGGATATAGACGATCATGACCTAAATTTGATCATCCTAGTTACTAATATTTCTAATCCTTCTAATTATACCCAAATACTGAAACGATTGTCAGACGATGAACTAGAAATCGAAGCCAAAATTAAAATTGTTACTGGAAAGAAAAACTGTGCTATCGTTAGAATGGAGTCCATTGCTGCATCCCATATTGCCGCATTATTTGAAAAGCAAAGACAATATCATGATTTTATTAAATTATCTCCGTATAAAAAGGACAATTTGGAAATGACAAGGTTTCTATTTTTGGACGGCGACTACGTAAGAAGACACGAAAAAATATTTCGTTCATTTTATCCCAAGGTTGAAATGGTATATGGAAGAGGAGTTGTTACTCTTATTGGAGATTCGATGTGGAAAATTCCTAAAATAGTTTCTGATACCAGTAGTATCGTTAGTCAACAAGACATTAACATATTAAACATAGATGCACAAGAAGAGACTTCAAGAATTCTTATCCTGGTAGAAGATCAAAATGTTGAAGAAGTCATTAGATCAATACATTCTAAAGGCTCGATCATAAATTAGTTACACTATTCTGGTGCACTGTTTATGATAGAAAGTGAGAAAATCTGGATTGATGGAACTTTAATTAACTATAATGAAGCCAAAGTGCATGTATTAACGCATGGGTTACATTATGGAACCGGTGTCTTTGAGGGAATCCGTTCATATAGAACTTCGGAAGGTATTACTATATTTCGACTAGACGACCACATAAGAAGATTGTTTAATAGCGGAAAAGCCTACTTTATGAAGTTTGAATATTCATTTGATGAACTCAAGAGGGCTACAGTAAAGGTGGTTAGGGAGAATAAATTGGACGAATGCTATATCAGGATCATTGCTTTTTATGGTTATGGTAAATTGGGGGTTAACCCATTGCCAAATAGGGTTTCTATAGCAATATCTGCATGGAAATGGACTGAACATATCAAAAAAGAAGACATGGAACAAGGTATTCACCTTATGGTATCTTCTTGGGAAAAGGTAGGAATAAAGTCCTTGCCTACTCATGCAAAAGGAGTGGCAAATTATGCTAATTCTGCATTAGCAAGAATGGAAGCTTTAAAATCTGGATTCGATGAAGCGATCATGCTAAATTCTAACGGTTTTGTAGTGGAAGCAAGTGCGGAAAATATTTTCCTTGTAAAGGAAGGAATATTGTACACTCCACCAATTTCTACAGGAGCCCTTGAAGGAATAACCAGGGATACAGTTATCGAAATTGCCAAGCAGAATGGTATTAAGGTTTATTATGATAACATTTCAAGGGACGAACTATATTACTTTGATGAAATATTTTTGACCGGAACCGCATCTGAAATCGTTCCGGTTGGATTCATTGACCACCGGGTTATAGGTGATGGAGGTATTGGACCGATTACAAGAAAAATCCAGCAACATTTTGAAAATACAGTGAGAGGTAAAAACCAAGATAAACGTAACTGGCTTACAATAATACAATAATTTTGAAATCCATTATTGAATATTCGGATTTTCTTTACCCTAAACAAGATGTATTATTATTAATTATCAGTTATTTAGGCATTGTAAAAGAATAATTTGTTATCATTTTCCTTGCACTTGGATTGATCTTAATATTATACACTCCTCCTATGAACAGATCCTACCTATGCATAGATCTATATTCGTGTTACTATTCTAGTTCAATTATTAAAAATTCTCAAATCAAATCTATCTAGTCAATATAAAGCATGTATTATTCTGTTTATATTAATCCCGATATTCATCCAATAGCATTCCATATTCTTTGTAAAGAGGTATCATACCTATTCTGTTTATATTAATCCCGATATTCATCCAATAGCATTCCATATTCTTTGTAAAGAGGTATCATACCTATAGCCTGTATTAAAATGACCTCCCTCAAATTCCTCATATTGGTGAGTAATCCCTCGATCTCTGCATCTTTTACTAAAAATTCTTGATCCTATATTCAGATTAAATTCATCGTTAGTTCCACAATCAAAGTACAAAAGTTTCATTTTTTTCAAATTGTCTGAAAATTCATTTACCTTATTGATAGGATCGAATTCTTTCCATAGTTTCCATACATTCTCCTTAAATTCTCCAGATTCTATACTAAACGGTAAATCTGAGTATAACTCTGGACTATTCAAGTTTGGCGAATAATGAGCAGCCATTGATATAATACTTAACGTAGTAAAATCTTTTTTATCGTTTTTGCTTGCCTTATTCCAAAAGTCAACAAGCCATTTTTTAGGACTCTTGTACTTTCTTAATACACTAATAGCGATCGGAAAATCCGGTAGGTAACAATATTCAAACGCTGAATCAAATGAATGTGCTGCTATAGCACTAAAAATTTTTGGATTCCTCATTCCTAGGGAAAGAGCTCCAAACCCGCCAGAAGACTTTCCCAGAACAGCCCTGTTTGAAACGTTATAATTTGAATCTATGAAAGGAATGATTTCGTCTATAATATAATCTTCATACATGCCCACAGCAACGGAGTTTATATATTGGCTTCCTCCCAATCTGTTAAAACAATTTACAATTACTATGATCATTTCACCACATTTTTGATCTCGGTTTAATTTCTCTAATCTCTCATGAATGGGTATCGAAAAAGGATTCCAATTAATGGTGGAATAATTATCATTTCCGAAAGAGGGTAGTAAAAAAACGGCTGGATAGCCTGACGACAAACTGGAAGAATAATTATCCGGAGTGTAAACTATTATGTCTCTTTCATACGGATCCTCTAGAGGATTATTTTTCAATATTCTGCTTTCAAGTTTTAAAATATCTGTCTTCCCAATCAATTCTTTTTATCCATAGCCGGGATATCTCTCTTTTATTTTCTTTTTTATATTTGAAGTCAATTTTTCTGATACGATATCGTGATATGTGCTCTTTCCAATTAGATTTTTACTAGTATATAGGAAAGGCCCGTAAAGATAATCCGTACCTTTTGTCGGTACCGTTGGTTCCATGGAATTCAACATAAAATTCAATTCTCTGTTAACGTAATCTGTATTTTTCTTGGATAACATTTCATGTTCTTCAGAAATTTTCCTAAACATGTTCATAAAGACTGGCGGATCTATTTTCCTATATCCAAACGGGATGATATCTTCATCAAGGGTTTTATTTATCTTGATAGGATCAATATCCAATTTTGTACCTGTTATGATTGGGGAGGGCTTGTAGATTGAATCGATTTTTAATTGCCATGAATCGTCAGAGTTTGTCACTGTTGCATCAAAAAATCCATCGCGGATCGAATTCGTGGATATGATGAAATTCCAATTTCTAGGGTTTACTGAATATTTTTTGAATATATGCTTGGCAAGTATCTTTTCCTCCAGAATTTCCATATATAAAAATAGATTGGTATTTAATAATAGGCTTACGCTTTCACATCAACAATCTCTACAGCATTTTTAATATAATTGGCATCTCATGTTGTTATAAGATCGTCCAATGTTGAAAAAGGAGGGCGTTTTCCAGTGATTCTAAATATTGTCGAGTTACCCTTTTTGCCATGTTCTGCTACATATTCTAATCTTCGAAATATTACTAAGGCTATTTTTCCACGCTGTCTGTTATTACCGCAAGCCTTTCTCTCTTTATCTTGTAAATCCTGCAAAATAAACTCCCCATTGTTTCTATTCTTTTCATATGATAAATCAAGACAAGCCTTCCAAAGCCTTGATATAACAGATTGATTTTGTCGAAGTGATCCTAAATATAATATTTTGGAGTGTTTTTGTGTTAATATTTGAGCTGCAAATTCAAGATCATCAGTTTTCCGATGATAAATATTATAAATGCTCCGTTTTTTTCGGGGACTCTCTTCTAAATTGAACCAGAAACTATATCCTTCTGGCTCGGCATAAAATTGATTTATGCTATTTGATGCATATTGCCCTTTCTCATCCTCGATCCCAGAAATCTTACTTAATTTCCAATTTCGATTATCGTTTAAGATCTTTTGGGCGTCAATGAGTTTTTCATAGTTTACGATAAATTTTCTTTTTTTATTTGTTTCCAACTTAAGCAGCAAGCCATTATCCACAAGATTATTTAGTGCAATAATCAATTTCTCATCAAAATGTCTCCCAGCAAGTTTTCTAATCTGATCTTCAAAGAGAACGTTGTGTACTCCTTCACCAATCAAATTATATATGATCCATTTTTTCCAATCTGAGATAGAGACCATACTGCACTCCTTACCTTTACTTGTATTATTGTTTCTTTACAAACATTTAATCTTTCCTAATTATAGTAATACTAGTGTTGATTTATTGACGGTTATTGCCATTTCTATTTATAAAAATTCATGTTTTAAATCCTGGCTGCAATTATCATTATTTAATGGATTTTTTGTAGTTTCATTTTTAATTTATCTCTATTTTATTACATAACTTTGAATTAGAATATGATAACCACATACACAAAGTATTTTGTTAAAGTTGATTAATAGATAAAATTATTGTCAAAGAGTGTATTAGAAGCAACCAATATGAAGGAGTTCAATTATTCGGGATGATTGAAATTTGGCGTGTGTAGAGGTGAATCCTAAAAACATACATTGGTGCATAAATAAATAGGTGGATGAAAGGGGCCTAGATGAATCCTGGATAGCTATCTCTTGTCTAAAAGAATTGGATAATTAATTGTAATGACTCGTTTCTCATAGTTTATGATGCTAATCGTAACAAATACCAGTTAATGAATTCAGTTTCTTTTTTACGGATGGATATATTCTGATAATAGTTTGATTCATACTACTTTGTTATTTTGCATATCATTTTTTCTAGTATATCCATTAGAATTAAAATAACTGCACTATATGAAGAAATGCAATTATAATTTATTTCGAAATAAATTACAAGTTAAGATGATCTCATTTAGGAAAGTTACACTTTTAGTCGTATACGCTTCTTCCTTACTCTTAATCTTAACCTTAAATGGCTCTTTGTTTAACTTTACCTACTCTGAATCTCAAGTGACATCTGATTATTACATTAAAAAGACTGACTTTAACCAAACTCTTCATAATAAATGTGACTTCTTGAACCTATGCAATGGTGATGGTGTCAAAAAATCAAGTGAAATTTCGTCTCCCATCAAAAAGGGGATTGTAGATATTTCTTACTTAAAAATTGATATAGACCTTCCTTTCCCATAAAAAGTCATACTTTTCGTTTCTCTGCGAGTGAAAGTGCAAATCTTCTGATTTCGTTGATGAAATATGGACTAATTTTTTAGAAATGGGATTAGTTTCTCTGTACTTTTTATCGTTTGAGGATTCAAATGATGCGCTATCCATTCTCTTGTGCATCTAAATAAGCAACATTGCCAACTTCGCAATCCTCTATTACTCATATTACCGTTTATAATTTGACAGATAAGCTCTGTTTTTCTCTTAGGTTTTGGGATTTGTTGATTCTTGGCCGCTTTGGTTTAAGATACCTTATTTCTCATAAATTAAGTAATGTATTCATCCAATTTCTTAGCCATCTTGGTCACACGTAGTGAATTTGAATCTAGATGCTCTGAAATATTTATACTGGTTGTTTCAGCCAGCATTATTTTGCTTAACGTATCTAGTTTAGTAAAATAAAAGTTTTATAAACTGGGGATCTAAAATTCAAATATTAAGAAGAAAAAAGTCAACAAAAAAAGAAGATTGGATGCCCTAAATGTATATTCTGAAGCGGAAGTTGATTATTTTGTCAATACAATAAAGAATGTAAAGCCATTTCCCAAGCTAAGAGATT
>DATEOO010000167.1:0-4939 GCA_035274085.1 Candidatus Nitrosocosmicus sp. | reverse complement strand
GGTAGCGCTGTTCCAACTGGAAGCTGAAAACCAAATGGCCCTTCTCCCTTGATCCCATTAAGAAAGTCATATCCTTGTTGAAGGAATTGATTTGGTACTGATGCTAATAATGGAGCAAAGTTTATTTTATGTCCCTGACTCTCAGTAATAGACGCAGCGGTTTTGTTATCAGATGTATCGGTTACTATATATGAAACCAAAATTCCATCTACATATCCATTTAATGTATTAAGTGATATAGAATGATTAGCAACCGCAAGGGCATCGGAATTAGATCCTATTAATAGAAAAATACCTAATGCAAATGTTGCTGATATGCCCAATATTTTTAATCTAAGAGTATTTACCATAACTTTGGTGCTATCGGGCTAAATATAAAAGGATTTAATGAGCATTATACAACAGATGGAAATTTCTAAACACTAGAAGACAAAGATTTATGGCCAAATGTATATCTGTTAAACTAATAATAGAATCCAGCTTAGAGGTCTGAATGATATATTTCTGAGGTCCACTAGAGCTGATGTAATGTGTATAATTCTTTGTGATTAGATTTAATGTTGCAGTTAGCTCTCCAATGATGAAGGCCCTTGTATCGAAATTCTCATTTAGCAATATAATTCTCACAAAGGGTGACAATGTTCTTATATTTTCATCATCTAGATGGGCAGCAGAATAAGTGATCAAACGAAAACTAAATTGTATTGAAGATATTGATTGGAAAGACTCAAAGGTATTTCACAAAAAAAAGTTATTCAACAAATACCAATTCACAAGAGCATCATATAAAAATGAGTAAATTTACTAATGATGAATAATCTCAGAGCGACGGATTAGAACAATTGTATTTGTTGACTTATTTATAATATGTTTAATATATTATATCATGAGTTCAAGTATCGATTGGACGGATGTTATAAAAAAAGAAGCAAGAGGATTAGATGATGCGGATTTTGGCGAAGTTCAAGAAGTTTCAAATGGGCTAGTTTTAACTCAAAGGGGTATAGTAAATAAAGAGCTTTTTAGTATTCCACGAAGTGCAGTAGAAAGCTATGATGGAAAGGTTCTTAGATTTAATATATCTGAGATGGAAGCAGTTGACAAATATAAAAAACTTTTTGAACCAAAGCCAATAGAGGCTACCAGAGATTCTGATACTAAACTCGATAAAGTATCTACTATTGAGGACTCAACTAAAATCGACGGAGTAATAGATGACGTAGTAGATGATACGATTAAGGATGCACTTATCCAACCCACAAGAGAAGAAGCAGAACTACAAGTAGAAAAGGAAGTTGCGGTATTAAATAAAGAACCAAGTATAGAAAATGAGCATATTCACTCCACCTTATTAGAAGAACAGATTCCAGCTATGAATACTTTAGAACCTAAAACAGGTAAAAACGAAAAGTCTTCAAAACCCTTGGAAGAACAAAAAGAGGAAGAAATACCATTAAAAAAAGAGGAAGCAGGAATAGCTTGAAAATGGATTTCTATTATCACTTATTTAGAGATCTATCTTCCTAATTATAACGTAGATTTATTGAAAAAAAAGTTGTTATTATTGTTGTTTTGTTCACTGGGCCGTATTTAATTTTCGTTAGTAATCATTAATTCTTTGAAAGTCTCTTAGTATCATGATATGTAATATCTGGTATTAATCGGCTTTTGATACCCATTTTTGACAAAATTTCTTAAAAAATAATAATTTTATTTAAAAAGATGTCTGAAAATGCTATTGCCTTTTTATGTAATGCTATACTATCTTATTTGCAATGTCTGAAAATCAAAATAACAAAAAGATTGAAAACCGTGGAGAAAAGCTTGTTGATATAACAGACGAATATAATAAGAATGAAAGACCTCTAGATGAATCTGAGAGTGTTCTAGATGAAGCAGTAGATAAGGTGAAGGCTGGCACAGATCAGGCAGTAGATAAGGTGAAGGCGGGCACAAAAGCTGTTATTAACAAGGTAAAGGATACTGACAAAGACCTTGGATCTGAATATAATAGAGAAAAAACGAAATAATGTGAAAATAAGAAAGTAAAAGGATAAGACTGAGATTCAATGAATTTCTTGGGGTACCTGTCTTTTCTTTTGGCTGTAATTCTTACAGCGGTCATGAATTTCTTGGGGTACCTGTCTTTTCTTTTGGCTGTAATTGTTATGATATCTTTTGTAGTATGCATGGTTATCCAACAAATAGTAACTTATCATAGTATCATAGAAAAAGCAAGGAAATTTGCGAAGTATAAACCTCAAATAATAGAGAATTAATTCAACTTACACTAACTTAACTTTAGAAAAAATGCTAAGGATGCTAGAGATTTATAGATTGTCTTACTCCAGTAACGGTCAATTGCATCTTATTCTTCTTGATAAAGGTTTGATATATGTTCAGACCCAAAATGTTCATATTTTATTTTAAATCTACAAAATTTTAGCTCCTATGAGCACTAATTATCAAATAAATATTTATAGTCATTTTGTAAGTTCTGACAATATGTAATTTGCTTTTTCAGTATATCAATATCATTCCTTAATGTTTAAGCTCAATGGAAAAACTTTGAAATACGATGGTAAAATACCAATTGGCTCTCCATCTATTGATACTGTAATGTTATTTTCAAGGTTGGATAACAGTGCTATAGCTTCTGATTGACCGTAATAAATTTCATCTTGATTAGCAATAGACTCTTCGCCCCTTTTTATGTCTACAAGTTTATCTAGTATTTTAAAACCACCTGAATTTTTTACTATTATCGTGTCTAACAGTCCATCGTTCATCTCAGCTTTTGTAGCTGCATTAAAACCTCCTCCCATAATACTACCGTTTGATACCATCGCCATAGTCATATTAGTCAATAGCGATTTGATAGGTACATAGCCATTGCCGTTGCCGTTGCCATTACCTTTATCATTTAAAAATTCAATCAATTCACAAACATTGCTTTTATAGATTGGTAATGTTGTAATTACTCCTGTAATAGTTGATAGTAGACGACTGCTGATTCTGTCCCTTACCATTTTAGATCTATTTATTATTTCCGCGCTAACTCCTATTTCAGCAGCATTTAATACAACACGACTCACATATCCTTCGTCTTTGTCATCGATTTTATTGTGAACAATTGCAGTAATAACATCAATCTTTTTGAAATTATTTGTCAAAGTCACAACCTTACAACATTCCTCCATTTCCGATGGCAATTCCAATGACTTTACCAAAACATTTCTAGTTCCACCAGGTAGAACTGTTAATATTGCTTCTGAACTAATAGCATCAAGATGAACATATTTGGATAAACTCTTGTTTTCTTTCATGTTTTCAAAATTAAAGTCTTTATCTATCCTGATTTTAAAAAATCCATTAGCAACTTCATTTACCATCCCATCTCCGCCGATCGGAATTATATTGTTATAGCCTTTTTCAAGGTATTCGCGTGTTAGAATGGTGCCATCGTCAGCTTTCTTTGTAAATATGTATTCAATGTCTTCTCCAAAATATTTTTTTAAAATAGCATGTAAGGAATCCCAATTTTTTCCTGTTTGACCTCCACTCGAATTTGGATTTACTATGATTATGGACTTTTTGGGCATTATTATATTCTTCATGGTATATATCCATGTTCATTAATGTGTCGGTGCTGTTACCTACAATTATTTTATTTATTTCGTTTACTTTTTATTATCTTGATGTGCTTTGATTTCTTTATCATAAGAAAATATCCATTTCTTTCTCCAAAATATAACTAAAGATATTATAGTTATGACTAACATCACTATTACTAAAAAGCCTAGATATCTTGGTAACGTGTTTAGGTTGTTTAGATCAAAGCCCTGCAGGCCTAACACACCTATCAAAAGTGAAAGAGGCAACACGATAGCAGAAAAAACCGTCAATACCCGCATTGTCTCGTTCATTTGCAAAGATATACTACTAGAAAATAAATCCCTTGTAGAATTTATTGTATCCTGATAGGATTGGATCATTTCTATGAGCTGATTAATATTATTGTATACAATCTGGAGGTATTTTATGTCATCTTTGTCTTTTTCCATATTGACATGATAGTTTATAATATTTCTGGCATCCCAGAAATATCGTCTTAGGATAATGACCTGCCTTGACAACGTATCCAAATAAGTCAATACTTTTTTAGAAGGTCTATATTGTGCGTCCTTTTCTATATCAAATACTTTGAGTTCTATGGCGGTCAATAGTTGTTCATAATCTTCTATTATATAAGAAACTATACTATAGTAAAGCGCATCGATTGAAGATTCCAAAATTGTTTTTCTATCTGCGATAATCGTTTTTACTTTCGTTACTAAATCTATTTTATTTGAATGAATTGTGATCAGCCATTTATCTCCTACAAAAAAGTATAATGGAGAAGATTCAAGATGTTGTAAATTATTAAATTTTAGTTCTAGTAGAATAGTGAACTTACTATCATGTTCTATTTCTTTTACTACTGGTTTTTTTGATTTTTGTCTAATTCGATCTAATGCTTTCTTGTTTAATGAAAACTTTTTTTCCAAATTTGTAATATCTTCATCAGAAGGATCTGTTATGTCGATCCAAAGATTATGGTTTTCTCTTAAATCTCTAGTTAATTCTCTTTTCTCTTCTATCATTTCTTCTTGGTTGTAATAGAAGAAGGTTTTTTGCACTATATTTGATATAGTTTTAACCTATTAATGTCTATTTCATATCAAAGCGGGTGCATCAACCAATCAGAGTTGAAGATCAAATCTTTGGTAAGTTGGTTTTTGTGTTCCAAGTCCTTTTATCAAAGATTTGTCCATATCATAAAAAAGATCAAAATCTAAATCATATTGTTTTCTTACTAAGTTACTAACTTAATAATTGCCACATATTCATTATGAATTCGAAGCACAACAAGTTCTTATACGATCATACGTTCCTATTA
>DATEOO010000166.1:0-2129 GCA_035274085.1 Candidatus Nitrosocosmicus sp. | reverse complement strand
ATAAAGAATTACCTATAGTTAGAGTCTGTAATCAAAGCCAAAATTTTTTCAATTACCTGTGAAATCATTTTCCTTCCTTCTGTGGCATTGGCGGTAAAGGGATTTCCCCATATACCATTTTTAGTAAATTTCATAAATCCTGTCGGATTGTTAATTGACATGTTTGTACCCAGTTTATAGAAAGATCCTAATTCTTGCCCTTTTGAATCCAGTCCTGCCTTTGCAAGATCCATATTAACAAGATCTGGATATATAGCCATCATTATGGAGGTTTCTACTTCTCCTGCATGATCAAATCCTCTTTCAAGCATTTGCCAGTAGTTAATAAAGTAGAAGAAGTCTGAATTTATAGCATATTTTGATAATAGATTCTGTCCGACATATTGCAAAAGGCCAATATTCCCGTGATGCCCATTGATTATATACATACGTTTTATACCATGTGCAGATAGGGACTGACAAATACAAGAAATAAAATCAACTAATATGTTATAGTCTATTGATATATTAAAGAGCGGTTCATGCTCGTAAGATACGCCATAAAAAAGAGAAGGGAGTAAGAATGCTTCAAATTTAGTAGATATAATATTTGAAATATATTCTACTATGAGGGTATCTGTCGAAAATGGTAAATGATCCCCGTGCTGTTCTAAGGAACCAAGAGGCAAAATGGCCGACTCAAAATTGGAATCTTTGATCAAGCTAGAAAATTTGTTTTGACTGATATTCTTGATTTCCATTGTTAATTTAATTAGGATCGTCGCACTGACCTATAAAACATACTTGATTATTTGTAGCTGACTTTGCCCCAATAGACCTCCAATTTATCTTCTAAAAACAGTTTTACCGCTTCAAGCAGTGCAACAGCTTCTGCAATTTGACCTTTTATCTTGATAGATTCCAATGTATCTTCTGGCAAAACCTTGAATGATTCTTGAATAATAATAGGACCTTGATCCAGATCTTCCGTTACAAAGTGTGCCGTACATCCAATTATTTTGGCACCTCTTTCATAAGCTTGTACATAGGCAAAAGCTCCAGGGAAAGCAGGTAATAAAGACGGATGAATGTTTATGATTCTGTTTGGATAACGCCATACAAAATTTGGTGTTAATATCCTCATATACCTTGCCAAGACAATAAGGTCAATGTCGAAATTTTCAACCAATTGTAAGATTTCGCTTTCAGCAACACTTTGTTCTACATGGTTTACAAAATGAAATGGTATCGAAAAGTAATCTGCAATTGATTTCATCTTCTCATCAGAGCCAATTATCAATGAGATATTGCAATTTATTTCTCCAGAGGCACGAGAGTTTAGTATTTTTAACAAGCAATGGTCTTCTCTACTTACTAAGATTGCTACGTTCTTGACTTTGTTCTCCTCATGGAAGTGTACTTTCACTTCCATGGCCAGTTTTCTACCTAGATCATCTAATTCCTTCTGCATTTTTAATTTATCAATTGGTGGAAATGATGCCTCAAGATGCATACCAAAGAGTCCTTTTACTACATTCTGGTTTATCTTTTCAATGTTTCCACCGTTTCTAAATATATAGTTAGTTGTATCTGCAACTATCCCTTCTTTATCTTTACCTACTATAGTAACTTCCACATATGTTTTAGTATTTTTTGAATCTGTAATACTCGTACCGGTATCTCCCATTTATGATGAAGGGTATTGATTATCCGAGATAAATATGATGCATCCTTACACAGATATTTAAAGACTTATTGAATCCTGAATAGACTGCTCAAATTTAGTGTATTTTTATATGTCTTGTCTATTTGTCAACTTGTTAGTATACTAACCATCTTGTATAATTGCTTGACCCACAATCATGTGAGCAAAAGAAAGTAGAAACTAAACGCGGAAAAAGTGGAGTATATTAAAATATGTCAGCAGCAGCAGCAGCAGCTAGAATGTTCATTTATATCTATAAGCCTACAGTTTTGGGGTAAGCTTTGACAATAAATATAATAGTTTTTTATTTAGTAATAATTTGAGATAAGATAATAGTATATTTATTTTAAGAACTATACATATTATACACATTACCTTAACTTATGATGTTTACATTAAACAATAAAAAACCACTCATTTTAGCTGTGGTTGCAGTGATGACTTT
>DATEOO010000165.1:0-2200 GCA_035274085.1 Candidatus Nitrosocosmicus sp. | reverse complement strand
GTTTAATGGAGATACCATATCACATACGGTAACTTCTGGAAGGGATGGTGACTTGGATGAGGGTAATCTATTTGATTCTGATGCTATCATTCCAAATCAGTCTTATAGTCTGACATTTGATACTCCTGGAGAATTCGATTATTATTGTATTTATCATCCCACTATGGTTGGCGAGGTAATAGTAAATGGACCAGATGCATCTACCTCTACTTCAGATGATTCCTCTGACGAAGAGTCGGAGGCAGAAGACGAATAAATGAGGAAAATCGAAAATATCCAATTGGATTTTATAATCACCTCTTACCAAGATAGCTAACTATACTTTCACTACCAGTTTATTGTGAAATCGATTGCTATATCATGATGCTATTATTTATTTAATGTAAACTTATTGCGATCATGATCAATAAGTGTACAAAATTAATTTTTTATTTTTTTGGAAATTGTTAAATAAATAAAATAAATACCTTGCCATGCACTGAGGTAGTAAATGACAAGGTAACATTTTCTTTATCTTATCTATGGCTTTAGATAGGGCCTATATTCGTTGCCAGCACTCAAGCAGGACTAATTACTTGAACCACTATTTGAGTTTGGAGCAACATTGTTACTGCTGTCGCTGCTGTCGCTGCTGTCGTCCGAATTATCACTGGATGTTGTGCTACTACCTCCTGCTTCTGGATCATATATTGGTCTAAAACAATCTCTTATTTCGCTTTCAGAGGCAAATCCCTTATCCCCTTCTGCTTGAGCCAGACAATTAGCAAATTCTTCATAGTTGCTTTTTCCTGTTTGGTCGTCTTCGCCGTTAGATTGAGCAAATACGAAACTATTTGTTATGCCGGATACAGCAAACAAGGAGGTTATCGCAATTACTATGGTGAAAGTCATTTTATTAGTTATGTTCATTAAATTTATGTGATGAACATAGTATAAAAGTGAGAACTCATGAATATCACATATTTTTCTGCTCCAGAGAGTTTGTTGTTATATATTGAATAGTTAGATACAAGTAATTTCATTTTTAAGTTTTCGGACCTCTGTGAGATGCTTCTAGTTTTTTCTCAATCTCATAAATTAGCGATTTAGTTTATTTATAGATTAGTCGGTAATTCCAATCTATAACTGTGATAGCACTATAAAAGAACGATTGCAGTGTGGCCAATGATGTGATTATGATTTAATTTTGACTGCGATGATAAGTATGTATATTGCATTTATACTCTTTGTTCACACAACATGTCCATAAAATTACATATTAGAATACGATGAAACATTAAAATTTTGTTTTATCTTTTTAATAGTAAAAAAAGAGAATATGGTTGTATAAGGAAGGATATATTTTCGATTTGTTATTTATTGCGTTGTTGTGCTATTATCTGATGTACTATTGCCCATCATGGTATTAGCGTCCATTCCCATACCTGTACCTGACATTTCTGTTGTATTTTCAACAGGTGTAGGTGAAGAAGAATTCATTGTCATATTTTCTTGGGCGAATGCTGACGTGCTTGCTCCTATTAACAAAATTGATGTAGCCAAAACGCCAATGACAGCGATTGTAAGAATATTGTTCATTTACAGATCCTTCATAACAATGTTTATAACTTCCACTATTTTCAAATGCGATACAAAACGTACCGATGCACTAAGATATCCTGATATACTTTATAATTGCCAGCGACTGTAAAACTGTATAAGCTAATGTTTTGTACATGCTGTATTTTCTTACTATAATCATGTATTTTTCTTTAAATATAACTCATATAATATCTAAATTGAAATGAAGAACATTATCTTACTGAAATCAGCAATTATGTCTATGCTTTTTGTAACGTTTGGCATAACTTTTGGAGGGTGGACATTCAACAACGATGTTTATGCTCAAACTAATAATCAAGAAAATAGCAAGTTGCTTGCTGATTTGATCACAAATTTAACTCAAGCACAAAATACTGTATCGAGTAGTAATTCAACAGTCTCAACCGCTCAACTAACTGCAATAATAGGGGAACTTTCTGATATTTTAGGTAAAATTACAACAGACAAAGATGGTCAATATTTAGATGAACACACTCACTTCTTTACTCATAACGGCCATACCCATACTGTGACCCATACTCATCCTCATCATGCTGATCATCACAGTCATCATGAGAGCTGGACCGAAAAACATCATATCTTTGATCCTAGTAATTGT
>DATEOO010000164.1:0-8592 GCA_035274085.1 Candidatus Nitrosocosmicus sp. | reverse complement strand
CCACGTTATCGATGTTACCAATAGTAGATCAATATTTGTTATTCATTCAAAACCTTTTTTCTATATCTTGATACAATGTAACCGCTAGTTTACTTACAAATGTTGTAGTACAGTATAGCCATAGATCAAACCATACTCCTGATAACAAAGTTGGTATTAAAGAATGAGCAGGATTTATTGACGCTCCTGATATGAAAGCCAAAACAAGTATGTGAAAGTTCAAGTAATCACTTGTTTTGGAGATTAATAATCTACAGGATGGAAATCCTGTGCTTGAAAGGATTGATGAACTTGTTCCTCTTTGAAATGTTAGTTCATTGTTATAAAAAATACAATGTGTTATTCTTTCTTATCCTCTTCATCTCCTTCTGAGATCATTTCCTTTTTTTTGATTGATTTGAGTATTTTTTTATCCTTTTCATCTGGGCTATTTTCCGATATTCCTACTATATTTGATTCCTCGTATGCAAATTCGTTTTCTCCACTGTCGTCGATAGATGACATATCAGTGACTTTTATACAGAAAGGTATAACTATCTAGCTTGTAAACAAATTCCCATACTACAGCAGCGTTGGTAACAATAACTGTAATTTCAGACCTTCAATCCCCGTCAACTATCGAATTTTCCATAACATATAAAGTATATGTATATACCTGTTGTTTTACAATTAGTCAGTAATTCAAGGAAATTTAATTACAATGGAATGGAAATGTTAGACGAATACAAGAAGAAAAGAAATTTTAAGGCTACTCCAGAGCCAAACGGAAATAAAAATCTAAATGATGAAAATAGTACAGGTATAGCCAGTACAAACGCGTCAAACGCTGATAATCCATCAAAATTAAAACCAAGATTTGTAATTCAAAAACATGAAGCGACAAGACTGCATTATGATTTTAGATTAGAATCAATCAAGGAGAACGTTCTCTTATCATGGGCTGTACCTAAAGGTCCATCTCTCGATCCATCCATCAAGAGACTGGCAATACAAACTGAAGATCATCCAGTAGATTACATGTTATTTGAAGGCATAATCCCTGAAGGAAACTATGGTGCTGGAACTGTAATTGTGTGGGATATTGGTGAATACTCTTTGGAAAAAAATATTTTACAAAAATCTACCGCAAAAGAATACTTGGGTGAAATTCCTGAATCTGAAGATGTATCAGAATTAGTAAAGAAATATGGAAAAGTTACTTTCACGTTATATGGACAGAAATTAAGAGGCAAGTTTTCATTGGTAAGAACTAGAACTGGAAATCAATGGCTCTTGATTAAGATAAGGGATGAATTTGCCCAGAGATCCTCTCAAAATGACAAGAATAGTGAAAATGATATAACATCTAGCAAACCTACATCGGTGCTGACAGGAAAAACAAATGAAGATTTACTCCCATACAAACACGAAAAACCTGTAGAAAAGGATGATAGGGTTCAATATACTGCTACAAAAGATTCTACAGAAACCACGAGTAATCGTGCTTCACTAAATACCTTGAATAGGGTTAATTTAAATGACACTAACAATATGGCTACTAATCAATCCTTAAAACAGCATTACTTTGAAGTGTTAAAACCAATGTTATCCTCTCTTGCAGATAAACCATTTAACAATAAGGATTGGGTTTTTGAGATAAAGTGGGATGGGGTTAGAGCCATTACATTTGTAGATAGACAAACTGAATCATATGTTATAAAATCCCGCAGTGGTGAAACCATTACCCATCGATATCCTGAAGTTAAAAACAGCTTCAAGGATGCATTAAAAGAAGAATTGTTCAAAGACATTGTCATTTTGGATGGAGAGATAGTTGTTTTAGACACGAAGGGTCATCCAGATTTTCAGAATCATCAAAAAAGAATGAATATTGATACCTTAAAAAGTATTGAAATCTTATCTAATCTTTATCCTGCTGTATATTATGTGTTTGATATCTTATATTTAGACAATAATAACTTGGAGAAACTGCCATTTACAGAAAGGAGAAAGATATTGGCTAACCTGATTAAGAAAGAGAATAAAAAAGTAAGAATATCTGACTTTGTAGAGGAATTTGGGATAGATGTTTTTGAGAGTGTAAAGAATATGAACCTGGAAGGAGTAATTGCAAAGCATAAGAACAGTAAATATTATTCTGGCTTACGCTCAAGAGAATGGCTAAAAATAAAGAATATCAAAACCCAAGATTGTATTGTAATTGGCTACACAAAAGGCGAGGGAAACCGGATAAATTATTTTGGATCTCTATTACTTGCTGCGATAGATAATAGTCCAAACAATATAAACAATACCCATATCGATACTGATAATAGTCTCAATTCTCTATATAAATGTCAATTAAGATTCATAGGTCATACAGGCAGCGGATTTAATTTTGAAAATCTGTCTCTAATTCATCAAAAATTAAGGGAGATAGAAATTCCATACTGCCCTATTGCAAACGTTCCATATCTTAACCGGGAAACGGTATGGGTAAAGCCAATAATGGTTATAGAAGTGAAATTTAACAATTGGACTAACAACAATATAATGCGTGCACCCATATTTCTAAATATTAGGCAAGACAAACCCCCTTCCCAATGTGTTATGGATACTGCAATTACTACAAGATCTACTCGAATCTCAGGAAAAGCAAAGAAAGACAATGATAATAGTGATATGAACAAAAGTAATGATAATGGTAATAATGATAATCGAACAATAGAAATCGATCTGCAATTTTCCAATTTGAAAAAAGAGTTTTGGAGAGCAACAAAAAATCATCCAGCTATTTCAAAAAGAGATTTAATAGAATATTATGATAAGATGAATGGGCACTTGCTTCCTTATCTTCGAGACAGACCTCTATCTCTTAGCAGATATCCAGATGGTATATATGGAAAAGCGTTCTATCAAAAGGATTGGAGAAATGTAAAACCACAATATGTTAGAACAGTCAAGGTATATTCAGAATCAAATAATGATGAGATCAACTATATAGTATGTAATAACAAACAAACTTTATTATGGCTTGTAAATTTAGGTTGTATTGAAATACATCCATGGAATAGCAGAATTAATGATTATAGTAAATGCAATAAGATAGATTTAATAGAAACAGAAGATTGTGGTTTAAATTATCCTGATTTTATAGTTTTTGACTTGGACCCATACATAAATATTGATAGTGAAAATAAATCAAAGGAACCAGCTTATAGTTTAAAGGCATTTAGAGAGACTGTAAAAATAGCATATAGTTTAAAAGATATTTTTGATGATTTGAACCTAAAATCATTTGTAAAGACATCAGGAAAGACAGGTTTACACATATTCTTGCCAATTATCAATTTATATACGTACAAACAAACAAGAGAATTTGCTAAGATAATATCACAAATCTTGAATAAGCGAAATCCTGGCAAAATCACTACAGAATGGAAAACAACTGATAGAAAAGGAAAAGTATTTTTTGATTACAACCAAAATTCCATAGGTAAAACCCTTGCATCTATTTTTTCAGCACGACCGATAGAAAGTGCCTCTGTATCTGTTCCTCTAAAATGGGAAGAACTAGCAGACACCATACCTACTGACTTAACAATAATGACTGTACCCGATATATTTAAAAGAAAAATAAATCCTTGGAAAGACATTTTATCAAGTAGACAAAATCTTGAAGAGATTCTTGAGGGCACTTCAGGTTTTAGTATATAAAAATATCGAGAAAACTTAAGTCGAAAACTCGCGTAATTTAAAAAAAAGAAATTTCCTATACAATACTCTCCTTCTTCTTCTTATTCATCTTTCTCTATAACAGATTGTTAAGGACAATTTTTTACTCTTAGCTAAATGGTTAATATTATTTTTTAGAAGTTTTACTTCTTTGAACACTCGCTTTCAATGCTTCTATAAGGTTATTACTTGTATCCACCGAGTCTTCTTTTTCTTCCATTTTATAGGTAACCCCCTTAGATTTTGCAGTTACCATTTTTTCTAACTGCATTGCATATTCATCGGAATATTGAGTTACATCAAATTGTGAACTGGTCAAGTTCCCTATCAACATTTTTCCAAGTTCCAATTCTTTCTCATCTATAGGTACTTGAGATGCAGATGATTCAGAGCCAGGCATCCCATCTATTTCGTCTATAGGTGTTATATCTTCTTGGTACATCAGCTGATGCATTATCAAACCCTTTTGATAAGGACGAATGGCAACCAAATGCTCTCTGTCCTTTAGCACAACCTTTCCGATTGCAATTTTATTTGTTTCTTTAAGAGAATCGACAAATAGTCTATAGGCCTTATTAGAAGCTGATACCACATTTTCTTTTTGTTTGTTCTTTCTTTTCTTTCCAGCTGCATCCATAAAAGGGGATACATAATAACTCTTTTCGATAAGGATAGTGTCAAAATCCTTTAAATCTATAAATTCTTTAATATCGATTGTTTTGGTAGTAACGGCTTTAATTTTATCCAAATCCTCTTTTTCAATTATTACATATTCATCCTTTGCTATCTTGTACCCTTTTTTTATCTGCTCATATGGGATTTCTTTTTCTTCTATTGGACACCACTTTTTGTATTGAATTCTGTGTCCATTTTCATCTAATTGATTAAATGAATATTCGTTATTACTATCTGATACGGTGAATAACTTTATGGGGATGTTTACTAATCCAAATGAAATGCTGCCATTCCAAACGCTCCTAGTTCCCAAAGATAATCCAAAAATAAATGATTATCTATGTATTTATAAGAATATACAAATTATCATTCTACATTTAATCAGAATTTTTTTATATAATATAGAAATTGATTTGGAATACATCAAACGTGCCCATCTTTAATGATACTGTAACCGGAGATGTATGCATATCCCAAGTTTCAAATATCTAAGAAATATCCTTCAATTGGATACATAATTAATAAAAAGATAGAGAGTAGACATGGTTAACTGAATATGACTCTGCATAATTATTTCTAAATAACATTAATTTTAAACCAATGGTTAGTTAACCGTATATAGATCTCATTATTTGAATGGATATGGAAATTTCCCCACAAAGATTAATTTTTATTATACGATAATTCTTCGAATATTATGTCAGTTGAATCCAATGCTGATCAAAATAATGTTTATAGTTTTCTATATATTGATATGTATAAATCGTCTGATCCTTCATTACCTCCAAGCAGTCAATTGGTAAAAATTAAAAAGCTAATGGAAATACTAAATGAAGAATCAAATGCGTTAAAAACAAAATACAAATCAGATATTATAACATATAAGAATTTTACCGGAGATGGAGTTGTAATTGCTTTTGCTAAACTTGAATGTGCAATAGATCTGGCCATAAGAATTTCCAATAGTTTAGATCTGGATAATAGTGGAATCACAGATGATAAAATGAAAATATTTGTACGTGCCGGTATTGGATATGGAAAAGCCATTTCATTCTCTAATCCATTTACTAATAAGGTGGATCTTTGGTCTCACGAATTGATTCTATCGGCTAGAATGATGAATTTAGGAGATCAAGGACACATAATATTTACTCCCGCAGCAAGAAATCAAATTCCATCAGCAGAGGGAAAAGATGTATTAACAAACTATGAAGAATCCGATGGCAAAAACCTGTTCACTCCTTACTTGCGGGAAATCAAATGGAAGGGCTCCATCCCAGTTTATTCCTTTCATGGAAACTTTGGAAATTATCAATTCGGAACTGAATTAGAGCCTTTAGACAAACGATCGTTGATTGATAAGGCATTTGATCCTTTTGTATTGGATAATGATCTGAGTTCTACACATAGTGCAATTCAGGAACCTCTTAAAGAATATCTAAAAGAAATATTACTCGATGAAGGTAAAAGCCTCTATGAAATATCAAAAAAAGGGGGTGTTATGTCAGAGGAAAGGGTAAAAATTCTATACAAGTATTTTTTTGAAAAGGGCAGAAGGTATGACGGTACTACTATATGGCCATTGTCCTTCTTCGAAGAAGTAGACAAGTCTTATCTGGCAGAGCAAAAGAGAGGTCGAGAAAAGTTAAATGATGAAGAGAAGAAGGATAATTTCAGGTTTTTAATTCAGAAGAAATATAGATTGGAAAGTGATATCTGGAGTGAACCAATAAAAACGAAAGATATCATTACATGGCACCAAAATAATAATGTTAACTTGGTATTAGTTGATCCAAAACTCGCATTAGACAAACGAAAGGAAAATGATTTAGTTAGGGATGGAGAATTGTATGATACTGGAATATGGTATGATAAGTTTATTCTTGAGTTTGGCAAGTTACATGCTACACCGAGTGAAGAGATATGTAAGCGAAGTATATATTTTACCGATACTAAGAACAATCAAAAATATTACAATAATTGCGTTCAATATGTGAATGCACTAAAAAAACTAGCTAATGAAGGAAAAGCGACCAAAATTGATATGAATTATTATAATGAAATGATTAAACGACGACCAAAACCCATTTTTAAAAGTGATTTTGTAGATGCATGGGTGCCCGAGCTTTTAGATATAACCTATCACTCGAAAATAGATGAAGTAGTATCAAATATTTGTGATAAATATATACATGAAAAAGGAATTCATAATACTTCAGATATTTGTATTCTTGATTCAGCTGGTAGATTTGGATCGCTCTGTTGGCTCTTGTATGAAAAAGGGATTACTGATATTTTATGTAATGAGCCAGAACCATATATTTACGAAATTACAAAAAAGAGATCAAACAATCCATTTGATTTACTTAATCTAAGTTGGTTACAACTGGCTAACAAGTTTGAACCATTAGGCAAAAAATTCGATATCATAATTGGATTGGGGAGTCGAATATCTTGCGCTGAAAGCGATGAGCAAATACAACAATATATAGAAAATCTGAAATTGATTCTGAAACCTGGAGGATGGCTGATTCTCGATTTACTCAATCTATTTATTACATCGTCAAAAAATAATAGGAAACATAGTGCCCCAAGCTTTAACGAGTCCTTTTTTGGATCTAATACTATGAAAATTGAAAAAATTACTACAAGGAGAAATAACACGATACTTGATATTTCATTTAAAAAACAACAAAAAATCTCCTATATCCATATGAGACCCCTAAAGGTAGAGACTTTGATACAACTTGCTCATGATATGCGACTCAATAGGATCAATACATGTGACGAATATATCTCTCTAGTTACTTCAAATTCGAGTGGTTCACCATTTTACGTAATGGTATTTGAAAATACTGATTGATCATCTTTGAATTTCGTTACTCATATAGTCATTCAAATACATTAAAGTATATGACTGACTATGAGAAAAAAGCTTTTATCGATTCTGAAAGCCAGTTATGCTAATATTTGAGCATTTTTCAATAGGCTCAGACTTGTGAAATCCATTTCTTGTAGAATACATTTTACGATGTAGATCAAGCATGGATGGCCTGGATATATCTATATACAATTATTTATTGAACACAATTTAGCCAGCTAGTTTAGTCTAATGATATAATATCTTTTGAAGTTAGTTTCATTAAATAGGAATACTTGAAAGGGATAAAAGTTTCTATTTAAAGGAAAAGAATTTCTTTAGTTATGTTATCTTCTACCTAAAAAAGTATTGATCAGGATTAATTATTTACTAGAAAAGGGGAAGAGAAGTATCAGGATTGGTCTTTATTAACCTTATTTTGAAATTAAGTTATCTATAGTTATTTATCTGTCAAAGTAAGCTTGCTCGTAATAGACTAAAATAACGTTAACTATTTGTTTTATCCTCTATGATCCTATTTACTCACCTTCTCTTGTAAATCTACATCCCGTTTAAATTACTCTGTACATCTTTTCTGATGTCAAGTAAGCTGAATTCTTTAAGAAATTTACCATATCTATCTAATATTTCGCTATCGCTCATTTGACCAGATTTAATATTTTCCAACGAATTAATCATTTTATAGAAACGTTCTACATCGACTACCAAGCCGTAATAATCTCGCACCCTTTCTAATGTTGTTTCGTAGTGTTTACGAATTCCAGAAGCAGTTGCGTCGGATACGATAATTACATCATATCCACTATTGAATGCTTCTCTTAATGAAGTTTCAACACATATAGAAGTATCTACACCACAAAAAACCAATGTATTAATCCCTTCACTTTGAAGCCAAACCCTTAATTCTGTATCTTGAAATGCGCCGTCTCTTCTCTTAATGACAATATGATCCTTTTCTGTAGGTTTGATTTCGTCTATTGTTTGGGCATCCCATGTACCTCTTACAGTTATCGGAACTTTGAGTCTTTCCTCTCTTGCTAAAGGTAACAATCTATGAACGCGAGTTAACAAATCGATACCACTTGCTTCCCTAACGGCTTCTGTATAAAATATTGGTATATTCTTACTTCTACAAAAGGCAATCAGCTCCTTGGTTTTAGGGATAATCTTTTGATATTCCAGTGTATTCATTCCTAAAAGATCATAAGATCCTCCTTTGCTTACGAACCCATTTTGCATATCAACCACTATGAGCCCTAGATTGAAGGTTTGATTTCCAGCAGAGACTTGAAACATCCACATATTTATCTTTAGTAATTTAA
>DATEOO010000163.1:0-8079 GCA_035274085.1 Candidatus Nitrosocosmicus sp. | reverse complement strand
ATAGATAATGCTTTCTAGAAATCCAAAGATAAATTTGAAAAAGTTTTTAATAAAAAGTACTAGAATACATAACGGGCAAGAAATGGCAAGAAAAGCGGCAAAGGCAAAATCAGAGGAAAATGGTCTTCCCGAATGGGCCGACAATGAACTAAAAAATGCAAATTTTCAAACACTAGACACGATTAACAGAACAGGTTATTTTCTAGACATCAATGAGCAAACCAAAAAAGCAGATATCCAGCTCTACGAATCACTACCCGACGGTAGAACAATAATAGAAGAAATCGTTTTATTAGATGATTTAAAGATTTCAGAACTTATGAAAGGTTTCGTATATGAGTATAAAATCAAAATATCAAAAGCCAAACTAAGTGATCAATTATGTGAATTATTAAAAACCAAATATCAAATTGATATGGACGAGATTTTTAAATTTGATTTGGAGAGTGCACAAATGATGGATGTAGAATCAGATTTTGATCCAAATAAGAAGGAGAAGGATGAAGATGAAGAGGAATAATAAATGCAATTCAGTCAAAGTTTTTGCGAAATTGGCTCTCAATAATTGAATCAATTATCGCAGGAAACCAACCTTTGAACGGTACGGATAATCCAGCTATGGCGGGTACAAAAATCTGAAACGAATCGGATGTAAGCGAGTTTAACACTGCCTTGGAAACGGTTTCTGGCTTTAACATATATTTCATAGGGGTTTTATTCTTAAAATATTCATTATTAAAAAAATTGGTCTTTACACCTATTGGACTTATAACAGATATCTTTACACCCGTTTTTCTTAATTCACGACGTAAGGACTCAGAAAAACCCAACATAGCAAATTTTGATCCACAGTACGCAGCCATCCCAGGTATACCAAAACTGGAAGCTAAGGAGGCAACATTAATTATATGACCACTATTTCTTCTAATCATTGAATCAAGAAAAATTTTTGTAAAATAAATCATGCCAAAATAGTTAGTGAAACTGACTTTTTCGATTTCCTCGATAGATGTTTTTTCAACCTTCCCAAATATGCCTATCCCTGCATTATTGATTAGAACATCTATGTACCCATATCGTTCGAGTATCAGATTACCAACGCGCTGAACCTCTTCTTTTTTGGACACATCACAACTTAGTGTCAGTATTTCAAAGTCCCTTTCCTTCATCGATACAACAGAATCATTCAGTCTATCAATATTTCTGGCTATTAGAATCAAGGCTTTCAAACCAAATTGTGAAAAATCACTTGCAATGCATCTACCTATTCCGCTTGATGCACCAGTAATCAAAACTATCTTGTTTTTTAATAGGCCGGTTAAAATCTTCATCATATAAAAAAAGAATTAATCGTTATTTAAAATAATATCAATCAGCTCGACTATCAGGTGTAGTAGAAGAGGGTGGAGTAGATTTCGAATAATTAGTTCCCAATGCCACCCTCATCAATGCAATCCACATTATCACTAACGGCAAATAGTAAGAAGCAATTCTCCATGCAATTATGACGTTTAATTGATTGATATCATTTATTATATTACCAATTTGCGAAACGTTATTCAATTGATTGATATATGCCCATAATCCCCATTCAGCTAAACCGGAACCTCCTATTGTGATGGGAAGGGTGCCCAAAATTGTGGAAGAAGCCGTAGCCATAAATGACATAAAAAGACCAATGTAAATATCTACTGAACCAGTTAAAACTAGAAATGATAGACCTTGGAAGATAAATGCGACCACCGTAATTGCAATGCCCACTGAAAATATTTTGACAGATTTGAATGAACTAAAGTTTTCTCTACTCATTATGCACAAATCATCCAATGCTTTATTAACAGAATTGATGCCCCGCTGAGCTTTTTGTTCTGAAATAAATTTTTTCGCTAATCCTAAAGAAAACGAAGGTAATCGGATATTTTTTTTTGCTGAATATATCAAGATAAAAAACCAGAATCCAAATGTAGGGGCAGCGATCGCAACAATTAACAGACCGATAAACACGGACCCGTTAGCTATTGCAATAAATCCAGCGATAAAAGCTAAAATTGTACCAACGAATACATCGGCGATAATTTCCATAGTAGTAACCCAAGCGGCTCGTCCCGCTGGCACACCACTCTTAGTCAAAAAAGCAATTCGGACTAGTTCACCACCAATATAAGAAGGAGTAGTTTGAGTTACAAATTCTCCAGCTAACCGGGCAAAAATAATTTTCCAAAATGAACTGACATTCTTTCCAATGAATTTTCGAACAAAATAATAAAACCTAACTGCTTGAAGAAAAATTCTCATCATTGTTGCAAGAAAAGAAAGTAAAAAAGGGATAATACCTACAGATAAAACATCATTTAGCGAAACTGGAGTAAACAGAAAAATAAGCATTATGGGTATAACACTTACAAGAATGAAAATTATTCGCCAATTCAAGGTATATCAACTAGTTCAAAAGAAGGAATATAATAATCATACAAATATAACAATAAAATTAGAATAGCAATTATAAAATTTTTAAAATGCATACAATATTCGTGACTGGTACGGCAGGTTCGGGGAAAACACTATTGACTTCGAGACTGTTGGAATGGTATAACAACAATGATGTCTCACCAATTTCAATTAATTTGGATCCAGGAGTATCTAGTTTGCCGTACGATCCAGATATAGACGTGAGAGAGTTTATTGATTTTTATTCGATAATGGATGATTACAAGTTAGGACCAAATGGGTCACTGATATTGGCTAATGACCTTATATCAACAAAAATAGATGAAATCCAAAGTCAGGTTCAGGAACTTAATCCTGATTATATAATAATCGATACTCCCGGACAAATAGAACTATTTGCTTTCAGGTCTAGTGGTCCTTATTTTGTTTCAAATTTTTATGCAGATTCTAAAGTAACACTATTTACCATAGATGGGACATTAGCAATATCTCCAATTAGTTTTGTTTCTTTAATGTTCTTGTCACAATCAGTCAGATTACGTCTAAACATTCCACAGATCAATGTCCTAACGAAACGAGATAAAATAATTGAGCAGTTAGCAGAAATTTTGGATTGGTCAAACTCCATTACCTCACTTCAAGACTCCCTAAATCTTGAAAAAAATTCAGAGCAATCTTTATTGGGTAAGGACATTATAAAAACACTTTATAAAAGTGGAAATATGCTGAGCCCCATTGCAGTATCTAACTTAACTATGAATGGAATGATAAATTTAACTGCAGCATTATCAAGAATACTAACACAAGGGGAGGAGGAGCAGAAACACGAATGAAAAAAGAAAAGTATGAAAACGGAGCTGAATATCTAGAATGTACTGCTACCGCATCTGCATCAACTGCAAATTTGGGTCCCGGCTATGATGTATTTGGACTAGGTCTGGATGTATTATATGATACAGTATCGGTCAAAATAGAGAGAAAAACAATACCAAACAAAAACAATGTAAAAATAATTATGAATGGCGATTTGGGCAAAAGTATTCCAAATGATCTTGAATCTAATTCTGCAGGCAAGGTAGCGAAAAAAATTATCTCAGATTATAATTTACATGATTACAACTGTTTAATCGAAATTAGAAAAAATATTCCGCCGGGTTATGGGATGGGAAGTAGTGCAGCATCAGCAGTAGCAACTGCAGTTTCACTAAATGCATTATTTGGACTAAATATTGAGGATGCAAAATTACTTGATTATTCTGCCGAGGGCGAACTCGCGAGTGCAGGTGTAAAGCACTTTGATAATGTCGCCGGCTCGCTTTTTGGAAACTTTGTAATCGTTAAGACTCGTCCAAAATTAGAATTTATCAGGATAGATTCACCAAATAATCTATTTATGGTTATATGCGTACCACTTATTCAAGTTCCTAAAATGAAGACAGAGTTTTCAAGAAAAGTTATTCCTCATCAAGTACCTTTGGAAAATATGGTTCATAATGTAGCTAATGCATGTTCCGTAGTTGCAGGTTTTTATCGCAAGGATGTAGAAATGATTTGTAATGGTATAAACGATAGTGTCATAGAACCTGCCAGAAAGAAATTGATCCCAGGATATGAAAAAATAAAGGAAAGATCCTTAGAAGCAGGAGCAATGGCTTTTACTATTAGTGGAGCTGGTCCTTCTACGGTAGCTTTTTTAGATTCAAACAAAAATGGGCTGCGTATATCAGAAGTCATGGAAGAGGAATATAATAAAATAAATATCAAATGTAAAACATTTATATCTAAACCCGGTAATGGATCAAAAATAGTTAGGTTGAAATGAAAATCCCGGCTTTGGAAAATAGATCATTTTTTAGTATTTTTATTGAGGAATGCCCCCATCATTTTCTGTCTATCTTCATGAGCAAAACACAAAGCCCAACCATAAATTTCCAACCGCAAGCCAGTATCAATATCCGCATCCATACCCTTATTAATTAACATTTTACTGATTTTTACTGCATTAAAACTATTTTTAGTGATCTCCTTAGCAAAAGTTATACAATGTTCCAAAAGCTTTCTATTTAGTAACTTTGAGAGCGCAATACTTTTCTCCTTTTCATTATTTTGATCGATAGATGGATCTAAATTAGACTTTTCTTCATCTGATAAAGAAATAACTTGGTTAACTAGTCCAATAGTAGCAGCTTCATGGGCGGTAATCATTTTTCCAGTAAAAATCATTTCTTTAGCTTTTGCTGGTCCAACTACCCTAAGTAGTCGCTGTGTACCGCCCCATCCAGGAGGAATACCAATAGTTACTTCGGGTTGACCAATCTTTGCATTTTCGGATGCGATCCTTATATCACAAACTAAAGATAGTTCACAGCCACCACCAAGTGCAAAACCGTTTACTGCAGCAATTACAGGTTTCTCCATCTTTTCAATTTTATTTAGCATAGATTGTGCAGATGAGGCATATTTTTCAGCAGTTATAGCGTCAATATTTACCATGTATGAGATATCAGCACCAGCGCAGAAAGATCGTTCTCCTGCCCCGGTAATTACTAGCACCTTGATCCCCTCATCTGCAGAAATTATGTCGATTGCTCTGGACAGTTCGAATATTACATCAAGATTCATCGCATTCAAAGCTTCAGGTCGATTTATCCTCAATATCGCAATTTCATTAAGTAAATCTATTTGAATATATTTCATGGAAGACATAAACAAACTTCAATGGTTCTTTAAAATAAATCTTATTAAATTTCATTCAATGAAATCCATATCATTGTTTTTATTATCATCTTTTTGCAAAAATTCTCTTCTTGCATTGTTCATGAGTTTAAACAAAGATTCTAGCGATTTGATATCAACATCAGGACTATTTGGATTTTTCATCTCTCGAAGCTGTTTAGTAAATTTTTTGGCAATATCATACAAGTTAATTTTTTCGGCTAGACTAATGAATTCTTCTTTTTCAAAAGGCTTTGGAAGAACTTCTGGTACACTTTTTAGAGTAGAAACGTATTCAACGAATGCTTTTTTGGGCCAAGCAGATGCGAACATTATTCGTTGATCGCCTTTTAATTCCAAGATTTCTTTTGCAATATGTAAACCATTTTGATTAGAAGATATATCTTTTGATGGCAAATCGTAATCAAGGACAACTAAATCAAATATATTACTATCCGGTTCATGATCTTCGTCGTCCGGTTGAATTGACTTTACGTATTCTAATATTCCATCTTCATAGTTTTTTGCAATAACGTAATCATGTTGATTTTCTTCTAACCATATAGAATACAATTGACAAATATCATCATCATCCTCAATGATTAGAACATTCATGCTAACCCAGTTAAAGCAGACGAATAATAAAATTTTACTATAATACGATTAATATTTTTAATTCACTTGTTCATTGTGTAGAATTTTTACAAATGCGTTGAGAGAAAGTGGTTTATAGATAAAGTGATCATACATCATATTATTATTCAAAAATTCCATAGCTTCCTTGTTTATCTTACTAGAGGACATAAAATAACCCTTAATTTTCTTATCTCTCTTTTTTAGATCATCATATAAGTCAAAGCCATCTAGCCCTTTGACATTAATACCTAAGAATACCAATGAATATTTTCCTGGAATAAATCTTTCTATCGCATTATAGGGATCTTCAAAATAATCGATATCATATCCTAGACTCATGATCGATTCTTTGACAGTTTCCAGATTTTCTGAATAATCATCAATAATTAAGAGTTTAAGACCATTGGTAGAATTATTATAGTCATACTGACTAGGCATATTTGTCCCTTTCAATGGGATTTTAATGAGAAATTTTGCTCCAATGTCGTCTATCCTATTTCCAACAACAATGCTCCCCCCATGGATTTCCACAATCTTTTTTGAAATAAACAATCCAAGTCCGGCTCCTCCGGAATTTGGATAGAACTTAGTGAAGACTCTTTCTGGATCATCATCTAGAATACCAGGTCCTTCATCTTCGATTAATACATTAGCATAGAATTCATCGTCATTCTCAAAGACACTGATAATAATCTTATTCCCTTCATTCTTTTTTGTAAAAAAATAAGAATTATTTAGGATGTTTTCAAATGCTTGTTTAATGTATTCCTTATCAGCTTCTATAAAGACATTAGGACGTCCTTGAAAAAATATCCTAATGCCCGAAGAGTCTTTGTTTGAAAATTGATTATAATCTCTAGCAATAATCTCCAACAGTTCGCATAGATCAAAAATTTCAAAATCTAATTTCAGCGGATTTGCTTCAATTTTAGAAATATCTAAAATATCATTTGCAATATTTTTTAGTTTTTCAGCATTCTTTATAATAATATTGAGATAATCCAACATATCAGGATCTTCTATTTTTGATTTTAATGTTTTAGAAAATCCTATAATAGGTAATATAGGATTTCTTAATTGATGGGAGGCAATATCAACAAAATCCTGTTGAAAAATATTACGTTTTTCAAGGACAATATTCTTATCAATAGTGCTCCAGATATTTACAAAAAGAACATAGAAAAAAGTAACAATATCACCAGTAAGCGAATCAGATAATTTACAGATGAACATTCGCTTATCAGTATTGTAATCGATTTTAAAAAAAGAAACTTCATTTTGGTTAGTAATAATTGTAATCATGTGTTCGGCTGGTTCAGCTGACGTTTGGACATTTTTTACTTGAACATTCTTAAAAGGCTTAAAAAAATCCACTATTGAATCATATTGATCGCTATCCTTACATGAAATCAACAGACGTATTGCAGGTGAATTCGCATCACTATTTGCTTTCAAAAAATCGTAGAATGAATTCTTTTTTAAGAAAAGAAATGAATAATAAGAATTTAAAAAAATATCAACTTGTTGTTGATCGGACCCTTTGAATACTTTATCTAAGTTGAAATCCAATGTATTTTGAGGTTATTTTTGTCTACTTTATTATTTTCTTTTTTGTGTCAAAAACATCATCCAACATTACTTCTAGATCATCTTCAAATTTCTTCAATATTCTTCGTAAACTCTGTTCTAATTCCTTTACGCGTTTTTCTGTTTCGAGTTTAAATATTTCTCTAGAGATGGCAGAATATACATGGAAATGTCCTCCTTCTTTCAAAGTTCTGCTTTCTTTTACACATATTCCCAATCCTGTTAATTTTTGTAAAGATCTAAATACCGTACTTTTGTCACGATTTACAGCTTTAGATAAATCTTCTAAAGTCATTTGTTTATTATTGTGTGCTATTAAGGTAAGCAGTAAATCCATATCTAATGGTGATAAGTCATAGATATAAATAAAAAGGTCCTTTAGGGTTGCGCTCATACGAGTGATTGCATTAATTGATGACGACGGCATTTTACATATATTACTACACTTTCAAGCTATTTAAAATTATCTACAAAAACATCTATAACAATCGATTAAGTTGCGATGTTGAAATACAAAAATCGAAAAAATTATTTAATATAAGAAATCAGCTATTCAAATAAAGAATGGCTTTCATGCACCAGCCATTCCATTTCGGAGCTCAACTCCTCGATGTTCCTCATTGGATTCTGCTTCTGCAGCTGCTTTATGCATCTCAGACATTGCACATCCCATTTGAGCCTCTGGTTTGCCCT
>DATEOO010000162.1:0-3192 GCA_035274085.1 Candidatus Nitrosocosmicus sp. | reverse complement strand
AACATATATAACCATTCCATTTTCTCCCTGAAGCATTTTGTTTTGATCAAGAGATGCCAAATCAATATGGTAAGTTTCAATAATCAGATTTTCAAGATCCTTTTTTAACTTAGTTATTTGGGCGTTGTTCTTTTCGATCTCGGGGTAATTTTCCTCAATGGATGATGCTTTGTCTATTAGATTCTTTGACAAATCGTTATGTGTAAATAACTCTTCAAATAATTGGGTGTTATCAACGTCCTTATACCCTAGTTTCTCCAATTCCTGCTTTATTATTTGGTCACCTCTTAATGTAATTTCATCTCTGGCACTGTTGTTTATTTCTTGCAATTCACGGATTTGCTTAGATAATTGGATTACTTGTTTATCAACTTGATAGTATAGTAACGAATGAAACTGGATTCCCATATAAATATAAAAATAGAATTTATCTATTTCTAAGCTCAATTGAAAATAAAGTCGACGTATATCGTCAGATTTTGTTGATTGCGCTGGAACAACATGCCAATTCTTTGAATGAGTGTTTAGCGCCTTCTCGAAATTCTGAAAAAGGGTTACTATCTTGTTTGGATCAAATGAAGAGACGTCTATTACTGAAAAATCTGCCAACATCACCTTGGTATCTATAGTGACAATATTAGTCCTGATAGAATTTTCAAAAACGTCTTTGATATTTTCATAAAATTTATTTAAAAGGGTAATTGTATTGGGGTTTTTTCCCTTTTCTTTCAGCGGTAATCGCATCAGTTTCTATCTTAAGTATGACTATTTAAAATTTGAATTTATCTACAAGTTATCAATAGATTAAAATATCATCCCATTGACATTATCATTATGCCTACAGCGTATATCTTGATTAATTGTATTTTAGGAAAAGAAGAAGAAATAATTAAACAAATATCTCAAATTTCACAAGTAAAAGAAGTTCGTGGAACGTATGGTGTTCATGATATGTTTGTGAAAATTCAAACTGATACAGTAGACGAAATGAACAATACAATTACCAATAGTATACGAAAAATTAACGGAATAACATCGACTGTTACATTGGTCTCCATACCTGAACAAGGTGGCAGAGGCTAAATATCCTCATTTTTTTATGTGAAGAATTATAAGAAAACTAGTAATACCAACACTTATCCACCCAACAGCTGCGACTATGAAAAAAATATAATAAATTGGGATCAACAAAGCAATTGCTGCCAGAGCTGCTCCAAGGCACCATATAAAGATCAGAATTTGTATATCAATTTCAGGTATCTTCAACTTTAGCCCCTCATGTCCTCATCGTACCCACTTATTGTGTTAACAATTTTTCCACAGTTACTGCAGACATTAAATTCAATAAATTCGAAATCATCATATTTTCTATAAGAAAATTTATCATCATGCGTACAAAAAATCTTTTTTAAATTTTTTATCATGCTGCGACATCTCTAGTTGATATTATGTAGTGCCGCCGGTGAGATTTGAGCTCACGACAGCTCGGTCTTCAGCTTCACCCTATATAAATAGTCGAGTGCTCTTCCAGGCTGAGCTACGACGGCACATTTTAAAAACATTGGTTTATAGTATATATATTATTGCTTTAAATGAATCAAAAAAAATTTTTAGGTTAAAAAGATATATTTAATTATTAAATAAAATTCAACCCCAATCCTAATAAATAAATGAGCATAATGTAAAGAATTAGCTATGACAGATAAAAATGAAATGGATAGTTCAGCTAATGAATCATCTTCAATATTAGAAAGCCCTGAAGAAAAGAAGAAAAGATTCTTAATGGAATTTGAGAATCCATTCAAGTGTGATAAATGCAGTGAACGGTTTAAAAAGAAAAAATATTTGAGAGAACATAAGGCCGAAGTACATGCGTATTAGCATGTTCTTTCACATAATTTAGAACTTCAACTAAATCAATCATATCGTAATATCGTAGCTAGCAACGGTAAAAGTATGAAAATATATACAAAAACAGGTGATCTAGGCGAAACAAGCCTCGCTGATGGTACTAGAGTGAAAAAGTCCAGTAGCCGGATCCAATCCTATGGAGAGATTGATGAAATTAATAGCAATATTGGAATGCTAATATCTTTGATTGGTTCTAACCCAATTTTTAAGGATACAACAGAAGCCTTGGTCAAAATTCAACACCAATTATTTACTCTTGGTAGTGATCTAGCTAATCCGCAGCACAAGTCAAACAATTATCCTCGTATTACTGAGGGAGAGGTAACATATTTAGAGAATTGCATTGATAAATTTGACAAAGAACTTGACCCTTTAAGAGCTTTTATTCTGCCCGGAGGAACAATTGAGGCCTCGCAGTGTCATGTGGTTCGCACAGTCATCCGTAGGACCGAAATTAAATTAGTCGATCTTTATCTAAATAATGAAGTTAGCAAGTATTGCTATGTTTATCTAAATAGGCTCTCGGACCTCTTTTTTGTATTGGCCAGAGTATGTAATCGTAGACAGGATCAAACCGATATTATTTGGAAAAAATAGATAAGATGGCCATTCTTTTTTCGGTTAAATACTATTAATGCTACATTTAACTAACATATTACTATTTCAATATTATTTTGGTAATGTTATCTCTAATAAGAATTGTGATATATGTTGAAACGAATTAACACTACTTATTGACATAGTGATAACAAGTTAATTAACTAACTTTATCAAATTCAATATCGAAAACCTAATTGTCAGGGCTGCTGCCCTGAAAGAGATGTATTGATTAATACGTTCTTCTAAAACTATTATTGTTGAAAGGGAATAATCTCAAACTCAAAGTTTAATCTGGATGTCTCATAAATAAAATTTTAATACTACCTAAAACTTGCTGGAAAGTTTGTTATTTTATTGATATACATATTCTAGAAGCAAATTAGAATTAAGTTTTATACGTTCATCATAATTTTTATTCCGTCAAACTATCATTTCTTCTTTAAGATTATTCAAGACCAATATCCCTACGAACAATTAATTTAAAATATCTATACCCGGCCTCATAATTGGAAAAAATCATCAAATACAAACCTATCAGATTCTATAATTCCAAACATACTAAATTCTTAAATATATTATTTGAGGTGAAAAATAAATTTGGATATCGAAATTATGGAAAGTACTCTATTTACTTTCATTAACAATAGTAGTAATATTTTTCGTATAATTATACTGTACTTA
>DATEOO010000161.1:0-2099 GCA_035274085.1 Candidatus Nitrosocosmicus sp. | reverse complement strand
GAATTGCGAACTCCTACACAAGCAATTTTAGGATATTCAGAAATGGCAACGATAGACATTGATAACAATGAGGCAGGTCAATACTATAAGCAATATTTTGATTCTATTATACGAAACGCTAATAGATTAAACTCCATCGTGATGAATATACTAAATGTCGCTAAAATAGACAATACCACTTTCAATCTGAATAAAGAAGAATGTAAAATTTATGAAATAGTTTCTGAAGCAGTAAACGATTATAAGTATATTTCTAAAACAGATGATAATCTTAAACATAAGATTATTCAATTCAAGGTGTCTGAAATTTCTGAAAAATCGGCAAGTGCCAATGTAGATAGAATTCGAATTTATGAAGTGCTGACAAATCTGTTTAATAATTCGGTGGAATTCATTCAATCCACTGGCACGATTACAATACACATTACTATAATGAATAGAGGTTATCTAGATGAAAAAAACCAAATTAAAAGTCATGACTACAAAAGTTTAAAAAAGCCTTACGACAAACACGATAATGACAAATTCATTCTGATTCAAATAAAAGATGATGGAAAAGGAATAGATAAATATGTTCTTTCAAAACTATTTAACAAATTTGTCTCTACAGTTGATAATCACATAGGTTTAGGACTGTATATTTCAAAATATATTATAGAAGCTCACGGTGGTCGAATATGGGCCCAAAACAATACTGATGGTCAAGGATCAACTTTTTCATTTGTACTTCCTCTGGTATGAGTTCGGATTCAACTAGAGAAGCGTATTCACTATTAGTATCACTGTGCTTGAACCATCCATTTAAAGAATTTGATTTAGTGACCTTTTGTTTTATTTAAGAAATATCTCGATTGCAATCAGGAAAGTTGATGGACTGGTCTAATATCGAATTAATCACATATATTTTCTAACTTAAATATGCTGTAATTGTTATAACTTTTTAACGCATGAATGATGATATCTTATATTCAATTAACTATCATGAAATGACAAAGCACTCTGAATCTAGTGTTATGAGTTCAAATTACTATCTGGATTGGAGCAATCGACCTAAACCCTTTAAAGTGTATAAAGAGCTATCTTCCTTTCCTCTCCCAATAGATTTTCCTCATCCCACGTTGAACGCTATTGCGGCAGTTGGTAATCTGTCAAGCAACAATGAATCATTTGATAACAAGACCCAATTTGCTTTTCCATCACCCTCTAAAGCGGATGTTTCTAAAATTATTACATTACCTGATCTATCTTCCATCTTGTTTTATTCATGTGGTATAACACGTATCATGCGTTTTAATTCTGTTGATTATTATATGCGTGCTGCTTCTGCAACAGGAGCTCTTTATCCGATAGAAACCTATGTGGTTACTAAAGGTCTAGGTTCTGAATTGCATGCAGGAGTTTATCATTTTAATCCAGGTGAATTTAGTCTGACTGCTATTCATAAAGGTGACTATAGAAACCTTCTAGGGAGTATTGCTGGTAACAATATCAATGTTACAACATCTCCTGTTTCCTTAATATTTACATCTTATGCATGGAGGAATGCGTGGAAGTATCAATCACGATCATATAGACATTGGTTTTGGGACGCTGGGGTTATAGTTTCTAACCTGCTGGCCGTGACGGGTTCAATGCATCTTAAACCCCGATTAATTATGGGGTTTCTGGACGACCAATCTAACAGATTTCTAGGACTAGAGGATGAAAAAGAGGCTTCGATATTGATTGCAGCCATCGATGTAAACCATTTGAAAAACAATGCTAACCAAGAGCAATATACTAGGCAAGATACTATGCAAGAGCAATTATTGCAGGAAAAGGTTCTTGATTCACCTGCTCCAAAGGTTTATCCCCTTTCGTTAGAAGAAATTGATTATCCTGAAATTTGGAAAGCTTATGCCAGCTCTAAATTATCCGATAGGTCTCAGCTGTTCCGCTGGATTAATCATAATAGGAGTGAAGCAGCTGACGAACTAGATAAAAAAGATAATTCTAATCCAAGTATTTTGAAACAATATTCCTTACCCAAGTCTTTTGTAGAAATCAATGGCCCTAATATTGGAAACACCATTTTGAAAAGAGGTTCTACAAGACAATTT
>DATEOO010000160.1:0-6344 GCA_035274085.1 Candidatus Nitrosocosmicus sp. | reverse complement strand
TTGGGAATGGAATGCTATTTGTACCCACTGACAAAGTCAATTTGTATCCAAATGAAGATGATAAGGAGATAGGTGGCTCAATAGTCGCATTTGTACCAAAAGAAGATTAATCGATTCAGCCCTTATTTTTTTTCTTCTCTCGAGCATTCTAGACAACACAATGAAATAGAATTTGAATTATTGTTCTTATATTTAATGGTGCAGTTTTTACATTGATCAAAAGGACAATAATCACATTTCCGAAGTTCATTCTCGCAAATTATTTTTGTACACAATCTGCAAAAACTATAGTGTTTGTTACAAACTGCGTTATTGCAGTAATAACATCTTTTTATTTCCTGACCCCTGGTTACTTCGATGTTCTTATCACATACTATACAGACCTTCTTAGCTGGGGGCATTTTTGATAGGATCTCTTCCTTGCATTGTAATAATAATAGTATTAGACACTTAATTTAATTTATTTACATAAGAGATTGATTAAGCCAAAGTGGAGGTAAAGTGCATTAGTAGTTATAGGGCGCCATATGGGATAATGTGAAAGGTCAATGTATTTAATCGCGAAACAAATAATAGGTCAAAAGGAGCCGCAGAGTATTTGATCTTACTCATATTTTCACCACTTATTCTAGCTAACTGAACTAAATCTATTGATTTTATTCTATATTATGAACACCAAGCTTTTCACAATTCTTCACAATTAAATATCAATTAAGGCAAAACTAAGATGCTTAATCGAAATCGTATAGACTGTGTTAATTGGAATCTAATCGACAAATATGTTTAATCTTTATGGTAGAAGTATATTTCTAATGAGAATTCTGGTTTAATTGTGCAGAATTATGTTAAGAATTTTAAATAAATTCAAAAATCCATTGAAAATTGATAATGAAGAATATTATGATAATTTTTGTAATTTCTATGATTATGATATTTTCGATTATGAATACCAATTATGCTTTTGCAGATAATAAAGATACACAAGTTAAGACGAATGAGGATACAGATGATCAAAACAAAGATTTGGTTCAAGATAATTATCAAAATAATCAATGTAAAGACGATGCAAAGTGCGATAATCAATCACTTGAGCAGTTAAATAATCAAGTAAATCAATGCAGAGATGCAGCAAACTGTGTCAATGAATCGGTTTCAAATATTTTTGTTTGTGAGGAGAAATCGTTGTGTTTGATCCAATATGAAGGCCCATTTGAATTGCTGAATCCATACTAGCCAAAGCTCAAATTATAGGGACTTGTATTGAGTACAATGGTTATGGTTTTTAGTAACATATACTTTGATATTCTTGGCACACATGTCGGAATTCGTTGCCTTTTTTAAGACATTTTCTTTCAATATTAAATGATGATTAAGTAAACCAACTCTAACCCTGATTAGAACATCATCCTCTCCCACTCTGACAAAATCACTAGTTCCCTTTTAAGTCCAATCTTGATGGTAATTGATACAAATGTGTTTAATAGATATTTGCAAATGATAAATAAGTCAAGATTCCACTATTGATTTGAGAAGTTAGTCTCTCTTCAATTATGGCTCACCGGCTTAGTTCTCTATATTATGGGCCCCTATGACTATTATCAGCTAGTCTGTTCTTGTAGAGTATTATACTCAAGAACCTATAAAATATTCAATTCATCCAAAGGTTTAAAAAATTATCATAATTCAGTAATATCATGATGGTACAGCAATTGATTTGTGATCAGTGTAAGGTTGTATTACTGGAGAAGGATTCAAAACATCTGAGTGATGAGAGGTTTCCCATAACCGAGGAGGAAGCTAAAATGATTGACAAGGATCACAGGGGTCATGAATGCCATATCGAATTAGTTGAAAAGTTTGCATAGAATTACCCAAAATTAAACAAATAACTTTAATTAGAAATTACTTGAAATGAAATTGGCAATGAAGAAAAATTTTAATGATATGGATGATTAAAAAATGTTATCCCTCGGAGCCAAAAAAGAATACTGGTCTAATATTAATGCCCAATTTTTTCCCAATAGTGATGAAGTAATAGTCGATCTGAATCTACGAGCTAAAGAACTCTACTTTATGCTCTTCGCTGCAAAAATAATCGATTTTTTTTACTCCCAGATTAGAGTCACCATCTACATGAGGCCAGGCCTCATTGGGCTTTATTTCTCGACCGCATAACGCGCAATGTAAAAGCTGATCTTTATTATCCCTATATCCATCAAGAGTCTCCACTTACTAATCTATTTGAGCTATACGTTATATAATCTAGAACACTAAACAAAGAATTTATGTAAGATAACTATAGAAAATAGATATATTGTCTTTCTTTGGAAATGCATCAGGTAGTAATAGTAAAAAAAAGGACAAGTACAAAGAATTAACCCTTGCTATAAAACAGATTGTACTTGAAAGATCAAAAAACAGGTGTCAGGAGTGTTCAAGGAAATTATCAGGAACAAATCAACCACATTTTATATATATAAATGGGTCAAAGAAGGATAACAGACCAGAAAACTTGCGAGCTGTTTGTCCTCAATGTTATGAGGGCAATGATCCAAATAATAGCGGAGATATTTTCTCTTCAATCAAAAAAATATTTTCAAAATCCTAGATCGGCTCAAATATCCCTTCACCATAAATTTAAACACCATTTGTGGTGTAATAGGACTAACTTAATGTAAATGAGCCTTTCATAAATGGGTGTACTGTACAAAAGTAGTCATACTTTGATTCTGTAAGAGTGGATGTATCTAGTACATACTTCTTTTCAGTCATTATCAGAGATGAATCAAAGGATTTTCCGTCATCAGCATAACTGGTCACCGTATGCGGAACATTATCTAAATTAGTCCACTCTATGGCTTCACCCTTTTTGGCCTCAATTATTGCTGGCTCATAAGAGGGATTTCCTTGTCCTGATGCACCGGCTGGAATAGTAGCGGCAACAATAGTAGTATTAACAACTTTGGGTATTGTAGAGTTTTGTGAATCACCACCTGTTTTTTCATCTTCTGATGTTGCAGTTGCAGGTGATGACATCCATGCATTAGATACTATAAATCCTGATCCGATGATCATAACCACTACACATGCTATAGAAATTTTCACCAGATGAGCATTCCTCCTATATGAAGCGATTATTATTATTAGTGAAGGAATACTTATAGTAGCAATAATGGCGATATACGAAAATATTGATGGAACTTTGGTACTTATTTGTACAGCCCCTATGATTCCAGCAGTTACAAACAGAATCAATATAATAGCTACTGCAGTTTTGGATTTTTTTGATGTAGGAAAACCGTCTTTAAAAAGCCCAGCAGTCAAGAAAATTAATCCAAAGAACATACAAAGGATTGAAACCGCGTGCATCCCATCCATAAAGGTTTTAGCGATTCCAGAAAGAGCTATGGCTACTCCAATAGCACCAACAGCTGTTAAACCAGCGCCTGGCAAGAGCAAGTCCCAGTCTGTCATAAATATAATAAAAGGTGAATATGGTATAATTAATAGTTTCTTTATTTTAATTCATAAAAACACGTTCCTATTTAAATACAAATTAATTGATTGTGAATGAATCATCAAGAAATAGCGATCAGTGTCAGGCAACTATTAACAATTGATCATATTGTAAAAGCGGGTAACAACCAAGAGTCTTGCGCACTACTATTGGGTAGGAAGAAGGAAAACGTCTATGAGATCAAAGAGGTCATTCCAATGAATAATAGAGACGCATCGGAGGTCAGTTTCACTATGGATGAAAATGAACTAATGCAAATTTACAAACATGCTGAATTGTTAAATACTTCGGTTGTTGGCATATTTCATTCGCACCCTTCCAAACCAATTCCATCAGAAACTGACAAGACTTTTATGGAAATAAATCCAATACCATGGCTAATTAGATCTACAATCACTGATGAGATGAGATGTTTTGTTTTCAGTAATTCGTCAAAAGGAAGGATTGATGGTATTGAAGAAATCAAGATAGTCGTGGTCAAGGACTAATTCTAGAAGTATCTCTAGGATATAATACTGTCTCCCTAATATTATTTAGACCTAGCAATACCATCATTAATCTGTCAAACCCAAGTCCGCAGCCTGAGTGAGGTGGCATACCCCATTCAAAGACTCTCAGATGATCTTTAAAGTTTTCAGGAGATAACCCCTGTTCTATCAGCCGACTTTTCAGTTTTGACACATCATGTTGCCGAGTCCCCCCAGATACTAGCTCGAGATGTCCAAACTGCAAATCAAAAGATTTTGACAGGGTTGGATGTGATTCCTTCTCATGAATATAGAAAGGCTTTAGATTAAGTGGCCAATCAATAATGAAATAAAACTTGTCATATTTTTCCCCTAACTTTCTTAAAGAGGAATCAGAGAGATCATCCCCAAAGGCAACTTTTTCTCCAAGACTAGCTAATTCATCTAAACATTTTTCGTAACTTATCTTTGGAAATGGATTTGAAATTATATCGTTTAAAATGTTTCCTCTTATGAGAGGGTTCTCACTGGCCATAATATTAGAATCCCTCAAGTGTATGAGTATTTTCTTGATCAAGAGTTCAACCAGACTCATTATGTCATAATAGTCAAGGTAAGCAGCTTCTAAATCAACGCTCAGAAATTCATTAAGATGTCGGAGAGTATGAGAATTTTCAGCTCTAAAAAACGGGGCGATTTCAAATACACGATCTAAAGCTAGGACTAGTTGTTCCTTATATAACTGTGGGCTTTGAGCTAAGAATCCTTTTCGTTTGAAATAATCAAATGAAAAAAGGTTAGATCCACCTTCGCTTGCACTCCCTATGATTTTTGGTGTGTTCACCTCATAGAACTTGTTTTCAGAGAAAAAATCGCGAATTATTTTCAAAATAACAGAACGAGTGATAAAGATGTTAGATATTCGCGGATTTCTCAAATCTAATGCTCTACTGTCCAACCTGGTATCTAAATTAGATTCAACCCTGCCTGTTGGATCGACAGGGAGAGAAAGTGAAGCGGGTGAGAACACAAAAATGTCCTCGACTTTAATTTCGAATGGAAAATTCTTAGATTTGGTATTTTGCAATATCCCTGTTATCAAAATATTACTCTGTCTAGGAATAGACTTGGCTTTTTGCAAATTCTCCCCGACCAAAACAGTTTGAACCAATCCGGTTACATCTCTAAGTAATATGAATCCAAGTTTACCTATGTCCCGAAAATCTTCAATCCACCCTGCAACCCTAACTTCTGAACCTGTTTGTAAACCTAGTAATTCAGAAGCAAAGTGTGTTCTCGTATTGTTAATTGATTCGCTCGGAGTTGCGCTAGCCATATTTAATGAAATCAATAACTCCTTTTAATAAACTACTTGTTCAGAGTCGGATTTCAATCGATATTCTCAAACAAATTCAACTATGAGATCGATTTGCCTGACTGCCATCGATATCTTTTTTATAGTTTCTAACCTTTTTTCATCGATTCTTTTAGAATTCTTTGCCAGTACAACTCTTGTTAACTTACTTCCGTCTGGTAACCAAACAAAATTAACACTTTCTAACTTAACCGGATGAAATAAATTGTCTAAAAATCTTCGATCATTAGAATCAGATTCAATTATCCAAATGTCTTTCTGGAATGCATTATTTATAATATCACTAAGCTCATTGTTTGAGCGGATCAGCCTTATATCCGAACTCTTGAGCATTAATATGTGTTCATTCTCAATTTCCTTTGCTGAAACTAGCGTCATTTTATTTATTGTTGAATTTTTTTGAGCGAGCCTTGTGAGAACAATGGAGCTCTCTACATCTGATTGTGTAATCAGGCCCGATTCGAGTTTGCTTTCACATAAGTTACATAAAATACCTGTTTTAGCATCAAAAGTACAAATAGGAGTTTTCATTGCCACTTTAAAACTAATGAAAGAATACACTTAAATATCTTTGATTTTAAATGTCCATCCGTATCACTAAGGCCTTAAAAGGATTTTTTATTTTTATTATCTGGATGGAAAAATTGGTCAAATTCCTAATTCAAACTCGGCCAAAATTCTAGAATGGACCATGACGACTTAAAGTAGAAGATTAGACCATGGTCATTGGCATTTTGGCAAAAATTTGAGATTATTGGGTAAATTCAAGTTAGTTGTAGTAGAAAGATAAGGTTCATTGGTCAACGGATGTCTAAGTGCAAATACTCTTACCCTCATACCATTTGCTATTGTAAAATAAGTATTCTCTCTGGACCATATTTTTTCGGCAATAGTTTTGACATCAAAGATATCTCCATCAATTCCTACTTGCAGTACGATCCCTTGTGTGTTTTTTTTTACACAAGTTATAACCAATTCGGTCATA
>DATEOO010000159.1:0-6366 GCA_035274085.1 Candidatus Nitrosocosmicus sp. | reverse complement strand
GCTTTAATCTTTCTAACAATTACAGTGTCTCCTATAGCTACACCGGCATTATTTCTAACCAGACCATCAACTCGAATTATACCCTTACCTTCGTCTGAAGGATAAAGAGGCAAACATTTTGCAACGGTTCTACGTTTACCTTTGATTTCTACGACATCACCTGTAGATGCGCTCAAAGCATCCATAGAATCATAATCAATTCTAGCAACACCACGGCCTACATCTCGGGTATAAGCTTCAAGCACCTTTAGTGATATGGTGTTTTGGCTCATAATTATATAACTACACAACTCTTTATAACTTTATTATCAGGAGTTGGTTTATACCTCAGGTATTCTTTAATTTGGAAAAATTCAATTTAATGTGTCTGATTCCGTTATAATAGAAATTGTCATACCCATCAAGATTCCTAAAACTATCAAGAATAAATTTAATAGCGGGCCTTTGAGATCGATATATTAGATCTAATTGGGAAAGAGGACATTAGTAAGAAGAAGAGGAAAAGGAGGAAAACAATTTAGAGCAATTATAACTGGAAAAATAGCTCCCACTAAATATCCTAATTTTGAGATTAATGAAGTTCATCATGGTATTGTAATGGATTTAGTACATGAAAGAGGAAGAGATGCACCAGTTGCTAAAATTAAATTTGATGACAATAATTATTCATATATTCCGGCCCCAGAAGGCACAACAGTCGGAAGCAAAATTGAGATAGGAAATGGAGCAAGACCTTTGTCTAAAAATATTCTAGACTTGGGATCCATACCAGATGGAACACTTGTATGCAATATTGAAAAAAACATTGGCGATGGTGGAAAATTGATAAAGGCAGCTGGAACATCAGCAATAGTATTTTCACATTCCATTGATAGCGTAAAGGTGAAATTTCCATCAGGAATGATTCTAAATATGAATCCCAAGTGTCGTGCAATGATAGGAATTGTTGCAGGAGGTGGAAAATCAGAAAAACCGTTCCTTAAAGCCGGTAATAAAGCGAAATATATGCAATCCAGAGGAAGATTATACCCAGTTGTAAGAGGAATTGCTCAGGCTGCGGTATATCACCCTCATGGTGGAGGAAGACATCAACACATAGGACATCCGTCTTCTGTTGGAAGAAACACCCCACCCGGTGCCAAAGTAGGTAATATTGCACCCAGGAAGACAGGAAGAGCAAGAATCAAGAAGAGACAATAAATCAAGGAATCAAGAAATAATTTATTGGAATGTATGAAATCTCAAAAATACTTGGTGAAATAGAAATTGCTTTAAGCACCAACAATTTTTTGAGGTTAACCGCTTTAGAGGATCTTCATAAAAATGAAAAAGGAGATCCGTTTAAAATTTTGATTGGCACAATTCTTTCGTCTCGAACAAGAGATGAAAATACCACACAGGCACTTATAAAACTATTTAAGAAATATAGAGGAGTAAAAGAGATCTCTAAAGCGAATTTGGATGATATTAAAAAGGAGATATCATGCGTCGGTTTTTACAATATCAAGGCGGCTAGGATAAAAGAAGTTGCAACCATTATAGAAAGTAAATTTCATGGACAAGTACCAAATGATGCAGAAGAACTGTTAAAATTACCAGGAGTGGGAAGAAAGACTGCAAATTGCGTGCTTGTATATGCCTTCCAAAAATCTGCCATACCTGTAGATACCCACGTGCATAGAATTTGTAATAGATTAGGAATAGTAAACACAAATAATCCAGAAGAAACAGAAAAAGAATTGTCTGCATCGGTAGACAGAAAGCATTGGATTAGACTAAATTCTGCATTTGTGAGGTACGGCCAAAACATCTGCCTGCCGCTCAAACCAAAATGTAATTACTGTAATTTAAGACAAATTTGCAAATATTATAAAGAAAATAAAGTAAACACAAATGCAGGAAAAAAGGTCTAAAAATTTCCAGTATTTTGGACATCTATCCAGATAACTTTAATTCCGTTTCTTCCAAAACAACAAGAATATCACAGTTCCGCCTACGCCTACTAGCATTACCAATGGCATGTAATAGAGAACAGATTCAGTTAGACTACCATTGAGAACTTCGAATTGGATAGAGCCTCCAAATGTAGAATTAGGCATTGAAGGCTCATCTTTCCCATAAACTTCTATAGATCCCACATCGAATCCGTTTGTTCCAAGTTTATCTAATACTATCCTTTTTCCGTTGGTGACAGACAATCCTTGGACATTGGCGTGGGATACGGTTACCGGACCATCGGTAGACCATCCATTTTGATTATTTTCATACATTCGCATATACCCAGTATCATTTGTATTCACAGATACTATGAACCTCTTTGACTGATCACCAAACAACATCAATTCGATAAATTTCTCACTAGGAGGCGCTTCCTTAATTTTTATGATGGTTTTAGAAGCATTATTATTGTAATAGCTAAGATTGTTATATATTGAGATAATCCAATTATTTACCTTTGGTTCATTAAAAACATATTCAACCGGATTACGTCTATCAGTATTAGTATCATTAAAAGGCAAAACAAAACTTTCTGAGACATTGGTTTTGGTTGTTTGAAACTCTTGAGAATTATTAGTTGATTGAGAGAAGGCAGGATTCGGGGAAAAAATACTCATCACCATAACAATAGTTAAACCTAAACCAAGAATGAAGAAAATGTGATAATATGTTAAATTATAAGTCGAAAATTTATAATTTACTATCATACTAATTCTTCATAATGCGATTATATATTTGTAAAAATATAGTAAATCAATCTACAAATGGTCTTGGATAGGACAGTATTACTTTAGAAATTTCAGGTCTCATTAAATGAGAAGGTGGTAATTCTCCTAAGGAAAACATTTTTCGCATTTTGGTCCCGCTTAATTCTTCCCTATAGTCCAAATCATGAGGGCATGTGCGTTCGTTAACATAGCTTTGACATTTTTTACAGAAATAAAAAGATGGAAAGAAGATAGGTTCAATTTCAAGTTCTGGATAATCTTTAAAGATATAATGAGCTGCAAATGGGGAATAATAATTACCTACACCGGCGTGATCCCTTCCTATTATTATATGAGAGCATCCAAAATTTTGACGCATAATAGCATGATGAATAGCTTCTCTTGGTCCAGCATATTTCATTTCGGTATGTAAGGTAGAAAAAATGATTCTAGATTTGGGATAATAATTATCTATCAAGACCGTATAGGAATTCAATATTACATCGTCTTTAAAATCCCCTGCCTTTTTTTTACCTATTAAAGGATTTATAAATAAGCCATCGTAAATGTTTAGTGCGGCTTTTTGTAACATTTCGTGAGCCACATGTGGTACATTTCGGGTTTGAAATGCAACAGTAGTTTTCCAACCTTGATCTTCAATCCTTTTTCGAGATTCTGCAGGAGTTAAGCGAAGTCTTTCTAAAAATTTATTGTTGGGTGAGGTATTGACTATTTTAACTTCTCCCGCAATAAGTATATCCTCCAATGTAACAAATTTATTGAATCCTGGATGTGATGGATCGTCGGTTTGAAAAATGGATTTCGCACTTTCAGTTTTATCAAATTTATACAAGTCTTCTATCCGCATTACTCCAAAAATTTGACCGTTGTTACGTAAAGCGACTTGGGATGAATCTTTTACTTTTTTTGCTAATTCCTCATTAGCATCTAGAATAATAGGAATTGTCCAAGGTAAATCATTAGCTAGTCTCCCTCTTTTTACTACGCTAGTAAAATCTTCTTCATTCATAAATCCTTTTAATGGACTAAATACTCCAAATGAAATATTTTCTATTTCCTTTTTTAGTCCGGTATCTATATCCATTGTAAATAAATCTTTGTCAATTCTAGACAGATCTATAAAATTATTTGTTAAACTACCACCATGTGGTCTAGGCATCCCTCTATGAAATGATAGAGGTTATTTCTTTCTTTTTTTCTTGTATGCTTTACTTTGCTTTGTTTTGTTAATCTTATCTTAATTCGTATTTAGATTTCATCCTAAACTTGACTTTGACTTTTTTAACTCTTATTCCAATGGAGTCCGCACTCTTTATGAAAATCATTTTCCCACCACCATCTGCCAGCTCTTAGGTCTTCATCTGCTGATATTGCACGGGTGCAAGGGGCACAGCCTATACTCGGATATCCCTTATCATGGAGTTTATTATAAGGTATGTTATTCTTTTTTATATAATCCCATACCATGTCATTGGTCCAGTCTACGATAGGATTGATTTTTATAATGTTGTTATTTGATTCATCAATTTCAACTTTTTTTGCATTAGACCTAGTAAAAGTCTGTTCGCGTCTTAACCCGGTTATCCAGGCATCCAGATCCTTTAGCATTCTTCTTAAAGGATGGACTTTGCGGATTTCACAACACAATTTCCGTTCTTGAACGCTGTTGTACATTAGATTTACACCATTTTCTGTCACCATTTTCTCTACTTCTATAAAGTCTGGAAACATAGTTTCAATAGATATAGAATATTTTTTTCTTATTTTATCCATTACATCATAAGTTTCTGGATTAAGTCTACCCGTATCCAAAGTAAAAACTCGAGTATTGTCACCATGAATATTATACATCAAGTCAATTATTACTACGTCTTCCGCACCAAAACTTGATGCAAAGGCTATTTTTGGAGAAAAGGTTTTAATTGACAAAGTTAAGATATCTTTTGCAGTTTCTTCTTCAAATTTAGATGGATTTTCAGAATAAAGATTCATAAATTCAATTTTCCCATCATTGTTGGACATATTATTTTAGTGGAACTATAACTCATATATTATTATCTTAAGTCTGGATAAGTTGAGTGATAAAGTGTGATTAGTTTCAAAAAAGGACTTTATAAAGGACATCTAGTTTATTAGGGAGATTAGCCTAGTAAACAGAACTCGTGGTGAAAGTAGGATCTGGGTTTAGAAAAGTGGGAGTTGTTTTCAGAATACAATAATTTGGGCTTTGATCCATTAAGATGGTTACCTGATTGTTCTAACGAGTTAAATCATGAAAAGTTTGACGATATTGCAGACGAATTTAAAAACAGAAATAATTTAAGGATAATACCAAATCATTATAGCTATTTCCAGTATCCAGAAAAAAAAGATGCAGAAATAATTAGAAGAGTTTACAAGATAGACGAAGAGTTTAGACACGAAGATCTGAAAACTAAAAAGGCTGTATCAATATTAAAATATGATAAAAATACAGTTAATGATGATGACTTATTAGTTAATGAAATTAAGAAAATATCTGACTCGTTTGATACTAAAATAGAAGTAGATAAGGTATCCATCATACCTACAAACAGTAAAAAGGATTTCCAATTTATTTTGTTTGATCATATTAAAACTCAAAGGGGAAACAAGACTGGTTACACAATTGTTACTAATGCTAATACGCAAGCAACAGATGTTACTCAATCAATAGGGTCTCCAATTCATATGGAAATTTCCTTTACTGAATCTATTAGTCTTTTAAATATTCTTGGATGTTTTAAGGATATTAAACTTTATCCAATATATGATGCACCAACTGATGAATTATTAGATGACATAAGGAGAAATATTGATAGTTATACAGCAAAATACAATTATACATTTGAAGATTATAGTTCATTGAAATTAGGCAGTCTTTTTTTTGGTACCACAGCAGTAGGCAATACTCATAAAGAATTACCAAACAGATATGATTTAATAGAACAAGATATGCAAATAATATCAACTGACAGCTTGGGACTTTTGGCATGTCTTGGCTTATACATTACTACCAACCTAGATGACACAGTATTTCAAAAAATGAATAAATATGGAATAGACAGAGAGAAAGTATATCAATTAAGGGATCTGGCTCTTAAAAGTCTCACAGAACCAAAGATTTCTATTGGGAAAATAATATCCAAGTATCTGCCCGATTTTGAAAACCAATTCGATTTGCAATCCAATATATTAGTAACACACCCGATTTCAAAGAGCGGTATTGCTTCATTTGTAGAACTTTCAAAATTAATTAGTAACCAAATAATAATTGATGATGTTCCATATGTAAATAAGGATATAAAGAATTTTATATTAAAGGAGCACTTGATATCAAATGTTAGTGCCTCTACTCCCGATACAAATATGATAATAGTATCAAAAGACTTTGCAGCAACCATTATAGAAGATCTATCAAAGCACAAGTTTAATCCAGCCATTATAGGAAGAATCGGAAAACCAGGAAAAGCTGGAGTTAGTTTTCATAATAAGAATCAATAATAAAAAAGCTGAAAAGACGATAGAAAAGAGGGAGGGATAAACAAAAAGTTAAAGGCAAATTTAAATTTAAATATAAATACAAAATCAAGTTTTTGCTATTGCTTGGTATTTATTCTGA
>DATEOO010000158.1:0-3288 GCA_035274085.1 Candidatus Nitrosocosmicus sp. | reverse complement strand
TAGATAAATAGATATAATGGCAAACAATTATGAAGTTTATAAACAGCTTTTAGATTAAGTTTGTTGATTTTCTCATCCATATTAGTTCAGAATGCGATATCAGATCTGTGACTCTTTCCACCAAACTCATTTCGCGAACCTGAACCCCAACAAATCCAAGTTAATGTTAGTCGGTCTTAGGTAATGTGCTTAAAAAGTACCCTCTTGAAGAATATTCAACTTCTAAAATAATTAATTCATATCAACTGGGATTGACTAAAACAATAAACGCAATATGATTAAGGCAAGTATGAGTTCTAACTCAAATATTTCTTTATGATTGTTCCTAATTGTTTATTGGTGTATATTTTTTAAAAGCATGTAGAGAGAAATATTGTCCATCAGATTATTTCCAGTTTCAATTTGCATAGCGCTATTATCTTACATTCTATTAGATATAGACTTAGTATCAGCTGATACTTTATTGACTAGTGTACAAGTTGGAGATAATCCTATACTATTAGAATATGATCCTGATAGTGGAAAGATCGATATTTTAACTCGAGATACTAGTATTCTAAATCATACTGTTGCTCCTTGGGGTTGTACTCCTGAAATAACAAAGGGCTGTATAGACATGACAAATGCATCCAGCACATATCTTAGCATTGCTATAGGAGCTGTTGTCGGCGCGCTGATTAGTTGGTTGGTATACGCTTTACAAAAAAGGTCTACTGTCAAACAGGATGAAAATCTCAAGAGACTCAGAGAGTTAGATGAAAGACATGATAATATCTTAAGCCTAATACAACATTTTCAAAAACATCAGGAAAAACTTCTTGAACAAATACTTGGTATGGAAAAAAAAATTGACTCTTTAATTGAAAGGAAAAAGAATTCTATATGATATCCTCAAGGGATTACAATGATCACCTGAGTTACCAAAGTGATGTACTTAAACAAAAAATAGTATTAATAAAAAAAGAGAAAGTTTATTGTTGTCCTGCTGCGTTGTTGCCATCATTTGCGTTCAATGACAATGCAACGTTGTTACATGATGCTAATGTATTGTTATTTGAAAAGCATTCAGAACTTTCACCAGTAAAACTTTCTTGAGTGATATCTTGTAAAGAATCATTTGATTTTATTTTTGTTGCAAATGCTGCGGAATTATCTTCAGAAACGGCTACTACGGAACCAATTAATGCTGCTGCAATGAACATGATTCCAAATATACCAACTTTTTGATTTTTTGTTACGTTGCTCATTTTTATTACAAATTATATCTAAACTCATACTTATCATAGTTTAGATACATCAAACTGTGTGATTTTAACAAAAGATAAATTCGGTATCTTTTGACTTCTTGATTTTCTATAACAAGAGTTCAGAAAATAAATGTTCAAATTGATTTTAAAATATGTCTCCAAATTATCGTGCCATCCTACGATTAATCTCGAATCATTACTATTGATTTTATTGGCTTAATCTTTATACTTGTTATTTTCGAACTTCCAATTGGGTCTGGAGCTAATTGGTCGTATATTAGGATAATAGTCTAGGATTTGAAATTATCCTTAATCGCATTTGATTGCAATTAAATACAACAAAGACGTGGACATTATTAGTCTTGGTTTACAATCAATCTTATGAATTTCAAAAACATCGAACTACATCCAAATCCTAATCAAATAATGAGACTGACTTCAATCTTTTCGATTCTTTTTGTATCCATATTTTTTATTGCAAACATCTTGACCGAAGACGATAGGGCCGCTACTGTTAAAGATTTATCATCATCAACAACTTTGTATGATCCCGGATCCAAAACTCTTCCAATTCAGTCGGATTCGTCATTAGATGAATCTGATATCAAAATACAGTCAGGAATGAGTTCTCATGTATCTAACTATATTAATGCATGGCAACTAAGTAAAGTAACTACGTCATTCCAAAAGCCTGTATAAATTAGAAGGTACTATATCTCTCAAAAGTAATTAAACACCTTTTGGCGGTACGAACTAGAATATCACAGATAACATGTCCATATTAATATCCTCTTAATTTCCACCAAATCAGTAATCTATCTTAGTAATGCTATAACATTCAATTGAATTTAAGTCAGTATAATTCCAATTTTTAATCTCTACAATAAGAAAATAGGAGTCAGTTACTGTCCTTCTGCTATAACTGTTTGAAATATTTATTTCAATATTTTCTTTAACAATTAGCTTCAATTTACGGCATAGTTAATTTGACTTATTAAAAAATTGACCATTAGGAGAGAAACTACAAATCTCCTGAGTAGATCCATATTCTCATAACTGTAATACGATAGTATTTGACATATACGAACTAAATTAATATGATTTTAATTTTGTATTTAATTTCTTAAAGCCAAACTATTTTGTGAATATCGTGTTGGTATACTTTTTATAATGCAGAAGGATAACCGATACAAAATTTGTCTACTTATAATTTTTATTGTATAATACTAGTTAACAATGTAATTATGAATCTTGTATAATCTCTTATGTTTAGATAAATTTTAACATAAATGTGAAAGCGCCGGTAAACTTAGTGATATTACAGTTGATACTTCAATTAAATTTTCTAAAAAAAGATGAATTGAATATGCATGGAGTAGAGTTTTACTATTCAGATTTAAATTTTCCCGGTATTAATAAAAGCACTTGCTGTAGATATGATCTCTTACTAGCCAATAAATCTGATCATATTAATGATTGTCTCCATATGATTGACATTCTTTTGGATCAATTTGATACATTGATCAATAAACGAAAGTAATATTGCTAATAAAATAAAATAATGAGATACGAAATCATTTACTTTTTGAACCGCGTTTGAAAACAAATAAATTAGAAATTCATTTTGCTTTTGGTTTAGGTTAACCATTTGTGATTTATCAGTTTAATTAGAATTATGGTTTACATCTTACTTTTGTTTAGTTCAATTTGTCTACATTTCATCCATTTAATGGGATGTTTATTTAATTTACTTTTTATTCCTCATAGGCATTCAGAATTAGTAGCTAATTCTAAAATTAATTTTTTATGAATGAATAAGGTGTTTTAGTGCTTTACCTCAATTATATCAATAGAAAACCTCCAAAAAGAATGGAGTCAAACCACTTAGTTAAGGGTGCCAATATTTTATCCTGAGGGGATTGTGGAACAGGATGAGGTATAACTATGTCGAAGGCACTAATTGTATAAGGGGTGACATTTTGATATAATTGTACAATAACTCTGTGTTCCCCATCATCTGGAAAAATATAGTTTACAGAGA
>DATEOO010000157.1:0-9488 GCA_035274085.1 Candidatus Nitrosocosmicus sp. | reverse complement strand
ATATGCTACCATGAATAACCCAAGTATGACAAGTCCGATCGACAGCATATAAATATCAAAGTGTTTAGGAGTAAAAGTGTTACTTTCTATTGATTTGTACGTGTAGATATAATTTCTCAATGCAAAAATTGCAAAGATAATTCCAAGGATCACCATACTTATACCCATGATTGAAGAATAATGTGTTGAAGTTTCAAAGGAAGTGGCAAGATTGGTTGCATTAGTAGAAGGATCTCCAACTGTAGAAATAGGGAATAGAAATAACCCAAATTTGGCAACGACAAAACCTAGGCCAATGAGAGCAACACAGGTCCTTAGCCAAGCAAGAAAGGTTCTTTGGTTGGCTAGATGTTGCTGTGAGTGAGAATTATCACTAAAGTCCATTATTCATCCGTCGATTTGTTCAAAGCATAGGTTTGTAGTTTCATTTATGATTTTTACATTTTTCTAATTTTATCAATTAAATCAAGGACATCACATTCAACTTCTGTTGTTATATATAATAAATGATCATCGTCTAGTGGCATTGTAATCCTTTTTATCTTCTCGTATTCAGCCAATACGTACTTTCCCTTACCTATTTTTGGTGCCAATTTACTTCTAGTCTTCCATGCGTTAATGGCTAACTGCAAAGATTCTTGACTTTCTTCCTTTGATAACAAATTGGTAGCGCCGGGTTGATGTTCTGAAAATACTATGCTTTCATTTCTGGTATCAAATATTGTTACAAATCGTATAGATGAGTCTCGATCCAAGATACTTCTTCCCATATTTCCGTATTTTCCAAACCCCATATCATTAATAACAAAGTACGTTGTTATAAATATTCGATAAAATTGTTACAAATGAATGCATTATACTAATTTTATTATTTTGTGGAGTTTAGATAGTTATGAACCATACTATATAGTAGTTGAATATATTTTTCTTTTGAAATTTCAACATGGGCGACAAATGAAGGGAACGTAATTCCTGGCTTAAAGCAAATAGAATTGAACATTCATCAAGAGCAAGCAAATGATGATATAGAAATATCTGATTAATTGAAACTCGAAGTGACTCGGTACAATTTACATGGGCGGGGAAAATCAAGACAGATGGTAAGAATAAGAAAGTCCTGTAGCCAGAGTCTGACAAAGGCTTTAGATCGAAGGACCTTTGTTACAATAACTGATAGGGCAGTGTCTGAGAATCTTGTTAAAAAGGCATAGAGCATTGATAAGAATTTCATTTAAAGACATGCCACCCCCATTGCATAAATTTTATCTCTGACTTTCTCTAATACTATTTCCGTTCTTTTGGTTGAAGTAGTTTGACTCTTATTCCAGGTTAATTTGTTGTGCTTTAATTGAAGAGATAATAGATTAGGTAAAACGGATTAATGAAAAGTATATTACTATAAAAGATTATCAATTCTTTGACAATGTATATAAAATGCAAATAAAAAGTAATACATACAATTTATTATAACTTGAATATGATCCATATTGGTATTCAAAATATGAATAATTAATCTCTCTTCTTTGATTATTGTAAACAAATTACAAAAAAGTAGATTTTATTATTAAAGGTATCTTTAATCGAATTTTTATTGACTTTTATTTATAATGTTAATTTTAGTTGCTTAAGTATTATCAGCTAATGTAATAGTGGAATTTTCACACTGCAAAAAAAATATTAAAATGAATAATATTAAGATGTTAGTGATTTTTCTGCTTCATCTAATACTTTATTGGTTGCATTGACGGTTTGTTTGATTTCTTCTATTGATGCATTGTTATCTATTTGTGAGCCTAATTGTTCTCTTAACAGCTCTTCTCCTTCCTCTGCTAATTCTTCACCTATTGGATCCTCTAAATATTCAAAATTGTCTAGATAAGCAGTAGTTGCTAATTCTTTAGCCTTCTCAGTATCATTTGCTGAATAGGCATCTAAAGTTTGGTTAAGTAATGATCTAATATTTGAAACATAGTCTTGAGTGTTTCTTTCACTATTTGTTAATGATGTCATATTTTCCGAAGGATCAGCTTGAGTATTATTTGTCTGGGCAAATGATAACTTGAAGGAAGTATCGTAAACTAGGGAAGATATGGCCGCTGCACTAAGAATCAAAATTATTTTTCTATATTGAAAAAGGGCAAACAAGTTAAAAGTATTAAAAATAGTAATATATTTAATTCAACCTTTGATTATCGAACTGGATAATGTAATTAGGAAAAAGGGAGAAAAATCTTGTTTTTAAATCAAATGGTAGGGGATCGTATAATTATCCTACAATTAGATTTGTTGCTGGTTTCGTGTTTGTGACACATATTGTTTTTCTATCAAATATTAGATTAGGGTTACCAATCAAGGTGTAAGACGATAAAACTTCCATAGGAAATGATCAATAGGTAAAACATCAACTTTTGAAAAACCAGCTTCAATAGCATATTTCTTAAAGGTGGAAGTAGTCATTGCAGCTCCAGTAGCTACGGAATTTGTATGGTTAACAGACTGTGGAAGACAGAGCAACACACTAAAATTATAATATAATTTACCTGCAAAATCATTTTTTTCTTCTAGTTTTTCTTTCATACTGACATCGCCTATCATGATGGCTCCATTAGCAGAAACGACATCTCTCATTTTTTCCAAAGCATCAATTGGATATGGCATATCATGTATGGACTCAAAAGTCATCACTAAATCATATTTTTCTTTAAAGTTTGCTTTTTCTATCAGCGACTGATGTAAAGATATTCTATTTTCTAATCCTTCATTGCGAACATTTTTTTTAGCGTTATCTATTGATTGGGGATCTGCATCTATTGCATCTATTTTAGTCAAAGGAAAAGATTTAGCTAATGAAATACTGGCCCAGCCATCTCCAGAACCTACATCAAGAACTCTGCCACCCTTTGATTTTAATTTTTCAGATATATCGGGCATAGATGAAATCCATTTTACAACATCGTTTACAAACATGGGTCTATTTCCTTCGCCTTGTGCATATATCATATCAAGCCCATACTTATAGTAAGGAACACCATTACCCGTCTTGAAAGCTTCAAGTAATTTGTCTAATGCAGATGATAAACTTGGAATCCAATAAACAAAGGGTATTGTATATGAAATATTGTCACGATCGCATAGTACTACGGCATGTTCATCAGATATGGAGAATTTGTTAGTGGATGAATCATGATCTAAATATTCATTAACTGTCATACACTCTAACCATTCTCGTAAATATCGCTCAGAATAGCTTGTCTTTTTTGATAATTCCTTAGAATCTATGGGGCCAGTTTCCCTAATAAAGTCAAAAAGGTCTAGCTTGTGACCGATATACAAAGTAAGGCAACTTAAGGCAGAATTTGTATCGTTGATTAATCGCTCAGAAAGTTTGTCAATTTTTTCCTGATTCATTGAAAATCATTCTCATTCATACTTAAAAGGTTTAAAAAATTGAATTCATTTAAAATAAACTCAAATTGCAAGTTAAGTAGATCAATCGAAAACAAACTATTCCGTTATTTTCTTCAGTTACCAATCATAAAAGCACATTTATATTTATTTTCGGTAGACTGCGGATGTTTCTATATTCCACAATGGTTATCGGTGTCGGGATTTATTTATTTCATTTTGTTAGACAATTTATTATTTAAAACTTGAGAAAATTTAACAAAATTTATTTATGATTGTCGACTTTGGTCTATTAAATTATGATATTGATTAATATTTATCCATGTATTTACATCGAACATGCAAGTTCCAATTATAGAGAAAGTATTAAACGAAGATGCAGAGATATATTGTGAACGTAGAGGTAATGGTACACCTCTTTTATTGATTCATGGTGCAATGGAAGATGCCGGATTCTACTCTTCTACGGCTGATATTCTTTCTGATAAATTTAAGGTTGTGACATATGACAGACGATGTAACTCCCGAAGTTTGGGGGATCGTAGTGCTGACATGTTAATGGCTCAGCAGGCTCGAGATGCCGCTTCTATCATTGAGACGATTGGAGATGGAAAAGCTATTGTAGTAGGTAGAAGTGGCGGTGCCATCATAGGCCTTGAGCTTGCAACAAGTAGGCCTGAGCTAATTAACTCATTGATAGTCCATGAACCACCTTTAATTGAACTATTAAACGAACCCGAATCACAAATATGGCGTTCTTTTGTCAAGGAGGTATACAATAAAAGTTTGAATGAAGGTTCAGAGGTAGCTCAGATTCAATTTATGAAATCTCTTGTAAATGTGCCTGCTAGTCCGTATCCTCCAGATCTGAATGAAAGACTCTCAGGTAATGTAGATTTCTTTTTCAAGCATGAATTTAGAACATTCTTTGGATACATGCCTAAAATTGATGCCATTAAGAATAACAAAGTCAATATAGTAACAGCAACAGGAATTGAAAGTAATGATGCATATTATGTTAAAGCTACAAGGGCCTTAGCTGCTGAGCTTGGATGCAGTAGTGTGGAGTTCCCTGGTCATCACGACGTGTGTTTTTGGATGCCAAAAGAATTTGCCAGCGCTATTCAAAGTACTTTATCTAGGTACGGAGACATGTTCAAACAAGAGAATAATTGAGTCGTTTATACGCTACAATTTTAATATTCTAAATATTAGATATCATCAAAACTATAATCATTGATATTAATTGATAATGGTTCTCGCCGACGGGATTAAGTTCCCTTTAATGGTAGTAGGTTTTCATTTCAATTTAGTAATATTCATTTTTCGATTAAATTTGATTAAGAACCCGTAGGTTTAATAAGATAGATAAGGCTGTTTGTAAACTATTTGAATATAAAATTAATTTTGGATAAAAGTTATCGTATTGATATACTTTTGTGCCTAAATTAAGGTGATTAGCTAAATTATGACTAGAATGGAAAAAGATGAAGACAACGATATAAACAATAATAAAAATAGTAAAAATAATGACGAATCGTATACCTTGGAGGAGGGAGACATCTACTTCTTTTATAGACCAAAAAAAAATTCCCCAGAAGTAAAAGCCATTGACGACATTAGGAGGTTTTTTATGGTTACATCTTCTGAAAGGCGGCATGGCAACAAAAGTAACGATAGGGAAAAGCAAAAGCAATTTTATAGACTGTTTGTAATAGGTAAGAAAGCACTGCCTGAAATACGAAAGAGTGAGGCAAGAGCATCCGAACGGTACTGGGCACGTGTTGGGGGAATATTTGAGGAGTTGAATGACCTTACATCTGAATTATATTCAGATGAGTTTAGAAAAGGAGATGCTGCAAGACCGGTGGGAGCAGGTAAGTATGTTATTGTAAAACATCAAAATCATGTCGAGATTGCCTATGTCTTAGAAACACCAAATGAACCAGGAGAAGCTCAGGAGGAATTAGGAATAGAAAAGGAAGCAAGTTTCATAATATCTGTAATTAATCCTAAAAATCCTGCTCCACAAGGTTTTCCTAGTACTGAAGAGTCACCAAAGTATCCAGACAAAATCCTAGAGAATTTTGATGAAAAGGAGAACTTTGTATCGCTGGGTTCAGATACTAGCCTAATAGATTATCTTAACTCTCAGGTTATTCTAATTGGAGCTAGAGAAGGAAAGGATGTAATTAAAAGAGATCTTGGAATTGATATTGATTACGATAAGACAAAGAAAGATTCAGATGTCATCAAAAAACTCAGACTCCAAAACAAGAATGTTCCTACTAAACCATTGACTGAAGGAAAATTAGCATAATTATTATTTTTTTAGAAACAAAACTATTATTGTGATAAAAAAATAAAATACCAATCGTATTATTTTTTTTGGAGAAATACCTTAACTAAAGTATGTGATCGTAGCAAGGTTATATAACATAGCGATAGCTTTGACGACGACATATTATCAGCAGACAAATTTTCCATCATGTAATTTTCCAGATTTCCCTACTTTAGTAGTCAAATAAAGGAATTGTGATTGTGAAGAAGTACAAGTAGAAGTAGGAGATAAATCAATCTAATGTATTTATTAGAGATTAAGATAGATATATGCTACCCTGTGGGTAATACGCTTTCATCTTTGTAAAAAAAATAAGCATCATCAATTACGGTTTACGTATGTTTCTGGTGGTGCTGGTGGCATAACTATGAAAGAACTTTTTGGGGGTAACTGACTGTCAATTGATTTGTATTGGCAATTTAGTACATCCTGCTCATAGCATATCAAAGTGGTATGGTCTACAGCAGGAATCTTATAATATTTTATAACTTGGATGTCTGTAAGAATTATTGATTTTTGATTTTCTATTGTTCCATTTATTTTGTAGAATCCAGTAGAATTCTTAAAACTCTTGACGATTTCTACATGAGTATTCTCTATTGGAGGTTGTGAATTAAGTGGTCTATCAGGCCACTGAGATATACTCGAAGCCTCATTGTGCTCATAAGCAAGAGAATTAACCTGTAAAATTAAATCTGGATTGGATAAGCTGTATATGCTCAATACACCAAGCAATATCAATGCAGGTGATACGGTTAATCCCAGCATCATAGATCATAAATTGATAGATACCAAACTATTTGACCGGTTGTCAGATTTTTAGTAGAAAAATTGACCTCTTTTTTACTATCTATCTTCTATCTATACGATAATTTAATGTTAAATGTTCATTGCGTGAACATCACAACGTGAGCGTATCTAACACCCAGATCAACAATAATTGTCTAGAGTGTACATAATAAGAATATCTTAATTATACAACTACAAACCGAAAAAAGTTCAGTATTTAGGCTACAATAATTTTGACAAGGATTTAGATTCAGAATCAGATTTGCCATCACATGAAATATATGATAAAATTGATTTGGTAAATGTGATCAGTATGCCAAAGATGGAAGAAATGGTATGGTCGGTTCTTCATATGGTCCCAATGTCATTAGATTGGCTGGCCATTGTATTCTAAATCCTTGTTCAAGTAACCACAAAACAATTTCTCTGTTTTTTGCCGGTACAAAAAAACCTGGTCCTGTAATAATAGATGATCCAGCAATCAGTGCTTTGAGGTCATCATTTGAAGAGGCAACAGAATGGCCAAAGAGCCCTAAGCCTGCGGAATACCCATAAATTTTGCCTCCTCTTTCTATTTCTATTGCAACGCCTTGACCGACTGCATGGCGCAGCTCTCCCTCTCTGGTGAATCCATGAGCCTGAATACAAAGTTTGTTACATTCCAAAATATCCTTATCGGTTTCAACTTTGTGCAACTCCAAATCTCTTATATTTGAATTATCTTTTATCACATTTCCTTGCATTAAGAATAGGGGTTCTCGTAGAGTAAATCCCGATTTTGTGTATAGTACATAGGAACGAATATGGCTGGGTGACTGTACTAATCTAACTTTATCATAATTTTGACCATAAGCATGAGATATTACAGCATCCATCAATATACGGCCTACACCACCACCTTCTATAGCAGGATCTACGGTCAGTGGCCCAACAACTGCTATTGGTGATGGAGGAAATTTATGAAGAAAAATGCTGCCAAGAATCTGCTTACCCCTCTCTGCCAGGATACCGTATGAATTAGGATTCTTTAAGAGCATCCTAAGAAGTCCTATTGCATATTCCTCGGAGGGTTGTTCAGAAGGATATCCATGAGCAGATGATACTGATTTATGAGCATTATATCCAATTTTTCCACAGGTCTCTGCATCTGCCTCCTCAATTGGTCTGATCCTTGCAGACATGATAAATGACTTTGTCTGGTACTTATTATAACTTCTGAAACTACTTACTATCGTAGATATATTCAATCGATAACTTTGTAATTTAATTAGAATTAATCTGAAAAGATGAGACACGTTTGAAGGTTGAATATAATTCCGTACCTCAAAGCAAAGTTTTATCAAATTCAAACGAAAAATCATTTGATTTAGGAGACTCGGTTGTTATTTTTTGTTTCCATGAAGTTCATTGATAACATATTGTACATAATCGACTACTTCATTTTCAGACAGCGATGTTTCAACTCCAGACGCTTCTTCAATCTCACCTTCCAGATTCTTTGCAATAGTCAATACTTTAGATTGTAGTTCTTTGTTTCTTTGAGCAGTACCAATACCACCCAGGAAATTGGCTTGTTCAGTTACTGATTCCTTTATTGATCTAAGAAGTCTCAAGTCCTGGGAAACTATTTGTGCTGAGACATACAGTCCTGAATAAATAAGATAGCATGACAATCCGATAAGTGAAACCGAAACAAGTCCATATGGTGGGTAAGCAGCCTGAGAAGCAGTGGCTGAACCAGCGAGATAGAAGAGCAAAAACCCATATGCTGTCAACATCAACTGCATTCTGACAATAGAATTTTTCCTCAAGGTTCTTGCTATAGATAAAAATGAGACGCCAAAAAGAATTCCTGCAATGATTCCTCCAAAAGAGAATATTAGAATATTAAGCATCGCATTTTCGTTACCTAAGGGATTGAAATAGCCTAATACGAAAAGAGGATATGACAAGTTATAATATATCAGAGATATGATCATCATTGTCCAAAACTTTAGCCTCCCAATTCTTTTTAAATTCTGATATAGCAACCTAACACTACCTATCCATGTCAGTAAAAATGCTATCATAGAAGATAACTGATAAATTGCATTAAATTGATCAGTCATAGAGAAATTACTAAATTCGGGAAAATATGCTACATGATCAGAAGTTATAATTGCGTCTTGTTGAGTTAATATATTAATTTGAGTAATAAGGCCGAAGACTCCATTGACAACATATGCGATCATAGCCATTGCAAATATCATTATCATAATATTTTGATTAAAATTCCTATACCACAAAATAAACGCTCTTGCTAATAATCCTAAAATACCAATCCAAATACCATAACTAATAATATGAAGAATGAATAAGGGTATAGTAACGTATTCTTGGAACGTTAGTATTTGGATAACAACAAAAATAAGAATCGATGAAATCAAACATTGAGATATGAATACAAGATAATAGATCACTTTAAAGTGAGCATATTTTCCCTCAGTCAAATCATTGACACGCCTGACATAATTTATCATAAAGAAAGAAGATAAAATGGAGAATACTGTCAAACCAACAAACAACGACACACCTAAGGGAGAAGACACATATTCTGATATAAAATCTGAAATAATTCCTATCTGAGAATCTACAAGAACTGTAATAACCATGGCTACAAAGAAAATTAGAAATAGTTTGCTATTGGGTTTCAGAGAAGCCGAAATACCATCCTCATTATTTCTAATATCCATAAGTATGAACCTTAGATGATGTTATTGAATTTATCGTATAATTTAATAATTTTGCATAATCTTTAGAAAACTTTGAATTTTGATATAAGAAAGTCTATTTTGTTCAAATTTAAAAAAAAATTTTGACCTCAAAGACTTTTTCACAGGTAGGGATATGAAATATACGTAAATAAAATAAAATAAAATGACGTTGTCTCATTTTAATGAAGAATTTATTTATG
>DATEOO010000156.1:0-3570 GCA_035274085.1 Candidatus Nitrosocosmicus sp. | reverse complement strand
ACCTCTTGTTTAATCCTTGCAAGAATGTATTTACAGGCTTTAAAGGCATCTTTACTATGAGGGGTTGAAAGAGCTATGACCACGCTGTTGTTGCCCAAGGCTAATTCACCTATTCTGTGAACTATTTTAATTTTCTTAATTCCATATTTTTCTGTGGCTAGTTTTTCAATATTTTTTATTTTATTTTCAGCCATTTTTACATAAGATTCATAATACATTCCTTTAACCTTCCCATTCATTCCAAAGTTTCTTACTGAACCTACAAAAATCACAGTTGCCCCAGAATTTCCCTCAGCATCTACCATCGAGTTTATAATCTCATTGATATCGATTTCCGATTTCGTTATTCTTTGAGATGATAATGATAACTCAATTGCGTCGTGTTCATTCATAGAATAACGAGTATCAATATTGCTGGAATTAGGTTCTGAGTTTTTGGTTTTTTTTTCTAAATCTCTACTTCTCAAATCAAAACTATCCCCCAGAAATTGGTGGTAGAAGGGCCACTTCATCATTATTTTTTAGAATTGAGTTTGAATTTGAATTAACAACCCGATAATTGACCGAAATTTTTATATTTTTTATATTTTTTATGTTCGGATACCGGGTTAGTATAATTGATACAAGGTCCTTTATTGAAGTATTTGTAGACAACTCCATTATTTCCTCTTTTTTTCTAGTTGTTTCATGTATGTATGCAAAATAAAGGATGGTGACACGAATCTTTGACATCATCTGGGTTGTCATAGGTGTCACTACTATTTTAAATGATAAGAACCATATGTATTGGATTGAATTGGATTTGGTTTTGAGCGTTGCTAACTTGATCTATTTCAAATGCGTCATCTTGCTAAAACGGTATGATAACCAGAAACATTAATTTGAATTTCAAAGTATTATTTGTATTTTGTTTTGAATAGAAAATTATAAAGCAAAATTTAGATGATAATTACCTTAGAGATTGCTAATAACACCATTACACCGCTTGGATAGATATTTTACGTCAAAAAAATGCAGCACGAAGTAAATATGAAAAGCCGGTCTAGCTAAAAATATTAAGCAAAAAAATTCATACCAAAAGCTTATCAATCTCCTTGTCGATTTCTCCTAAGATAAAACCTAAGTCTCTTTTTAAATTATTTAGTTCTTCAATGGAAAGATTATTTATGTCTTTATTCTTATAAAAAAATCTCTGCGACCCACTCATAGAATGAGATAGATCTATTCTGAAAAGAGATTTTTTTTCTTGTGTATTATTTGGTAGCTCTACTTCATTTTCATTACTTTTCTCTTTTTTATTTTGAGAATCGACCGTAAATTCAGTACTGGGATCAGAGGATTGAAAATGAATCTCAATCACCGAAAAATAAATAGAAATTTTGTAAAAATCGATATCAAGAATTTGCTTTATTTCGTTTAGGATTTTTTGTCTTTGATTATAGTTCTTGTTAATTTTTTTATTTATTCGGTTGCGGAGATCTTTCAACTACAAGAAAATGGATGTACCATTTTTTTATAAATCTTTAAAGATTTCCCTATTACAAACAAAATCCATTATATATTCTACTGGAGAATTGCCAATCATTGAACAAATCTCAAGGTGTAGATACTCCAGATAGCAAATGAGAATTAAGTGATAGATGATGATGATGATGATGATGATGATGATGATGAGAGATGGAGGGAAAAGATAAAGAAGACATGAATGAAACATGGCCCATGTGTTTGGTTGACAGCCCTATAGCATATGGCAACTAAATTACTACCTCAACATTTATCTTGTTGTTTGGTAGTGTTTCAAGATGCAGAATTCAGTCTAAATAATTTATTTACCTTTTTTGCTTTAGTATAGAATTTTTATCATATTGATATGATTGGTTAATTAAATATTTTTGAATATTTGTCTATCGTTTCCTTAAATAAGTAACTTAGCAACTGTAATTAAGAAATCTTATTTCCCTTTTTTTCTTCACGCACAATATGTGGAGCCGTAGCCTTGAATATAGCGTACACGTAGTCTCCTTCGACGATCTTTAAATGTTCTTTAGATTCTTGTGTAATCCTCGATATCAAACTGATACCATTAATAACTAGATGAATATTTAGTGTGCCTGTTTTGATGTTTGAAGCATAGATGGCAGCTATTTTAGTCTTAATCATGTTTCTTGCACTGGTGCGGACAGAATCTACAGCCAAGATAATATCTTCAGGTTTTATTAATACTCCTACAATAGAATCAACTGGATAATCTCCCAGAATTTCAAATTGATGTTCTCCTACCTTGAAAGTAGTAATACCTTTTGTTGAGTTAGTAACACAGCCCTCCAAATAATTATGAGCCTTTTGAAAAAACTCTGATATTGATGAGTTTGAAAGGGATTGATTATTTGGAAAAGTTAGCATTGCTTTTAGCGTACCAGTCTTTTTGATAATACCTTTTTCTAGTACCGAGACAGAATCAGCAAGTGCATATACATCATCTTCAAAATGTGTTACATATATTCCCAATACCTCCTCTTCTTTGAGTATTCGCCTAAGATCCTTTCGCAGCTGAACTCGAGTTTTGGTATCAAGATGAACAAGTGGTTCATCCATGAGCATTATTTTTGGTTTTGTAACAAGCATACGTACCAAAGATATTTTTTGCATTTCCCCACCGCTTAGAGCATGTATATTTCGATCAAGAAGATGGGACACTCCAAAGGACTCTACAAGTCTATTGATTACTGATTTTTTGTTATTCCTGATAGATTTTCTAATACCAAATACAATATTCTCATAGACGTTCAAATGTGGAAAGAGGCTTGGATTTTGAAAAGAATATCCGATTCTTCTTAATTCAATAGGTACATTGGTTATATCGACACCATTGATGGAGATAGACCCGCTGTCAGGTTTGGTCAATCCCACTATTAGGTTGAGAAGAGTGGACTTGCCACTTCCGGTTGCACCTATTAACACCATTATTGTGTTATCTTGCAATTTCAGATTAATCGGTCCTAATGTAAATCCTCGAAATGATTTGATTAGGTTAATTATTTCTATAGTCAAACTAATCTCTCTATCTCCCTCACGAGCCTCCAAAACTAAAGATCCTATTGTTTTTTCTACTATCACCACTAGATCTTTTCACAATTATAGAATATACAATTATGAGAATAATTGAAAGTAAAATGGATAAAATTATTCCCGGAATAGCTTGCGACAAGCCGCCTAAGGCATTATCTTCATATATCTGGATGGAAATGGTATGGGGATTATAGGCTAGCATCATAGTTGCTCCCAATTCTCCAATGGCCCTTATCCATGTCATAATGATCCCAACCAAAATGCCTTTTTTTGCAAGTGGAATAGAAATTCTTACGAAAACTTCTAAATTTCTCTTTCCAAGAACTCGTGCAACATTTTCTAATGATTTATCTATTGAATCAAACGCAGCCATACTGGCAAGGATCATAAATGGAGAGGCAACATATGTTTGAGCTATGATAATTCCCATTATTGATTGAGTGAATTCTACATTGGGAAACAATCTATCCAAAAATGACTGGGGGTTAAACACCCCCAACA
>DATEOO010000155.1:0-2609 GCA_035274085.1 Candidatus Nitrosocosmicus sp. | reverse complement strand
TTTCTTGATTATTTTGGCACAGTAGCATTTGCAATTACAGGAGCATTCAAAGCAATTGAACAAAAAGCTGACATCGTGGGAGTAGTAATTCTTTCTAGTGTTACTGGGCTTGCAGGTGGATTGATACGAGATGTTATTTTTGGAGAATATCCTCCCGCTGCTTTATCTGATCCGATGTACCTAGTTTTAACCACCATTACAGGCTTTACCATTTTTCTCTTATATCCTAGATTAAAGAAACATTGGAATATTTTTCTAAAATGCGATGCGATAGGATTGGGGGTTTTCACAGTAATTGGAGCAAGTATTGCTTATTCTATCTTTGGTCCAAACTTGCTTCTAATATCTATTGGCGGTTTGATAACAGCTACAGGAGGCGGCATCCTAAGAGATGTGCTAGTAAATGAAATTCCATTAGTACTTGTTAGAGAACTTTATGCATCAGCTAGCTTCATAGGAGTAGTTGTTTTTTTTGTATTGATACTTGTCTCCGATCCAGTTCTGGCAGCCATTAGTGGAATTATTACAGCCACAGGCCTAAGGTTATTAGCCATAAAATATGAGTGGAATTTACCAAAGGTCAAAACTTGACTTTCAAATGCAATTATCACTTTCATCTATATTGTCTAAGTTCTAGCAGCATGCTGCCCTTTAGGCAGGAGAGTAATTAATTTCAGCATTATTCCAGATTGGACAAATAGAGCCTAATTGATAGCTCTACTCTAATCAGAATATCAATACGGGTTGCGTATAAATCCAAAATTTTATTAACCAAGGTTATTAGCAAAGTTTAATTCCGGTAATCATTAAAAGTACGATATAAATTGCAGTACATGAATAGGAGATGCTTGAATATCAATTGATTTCTAATAATGTTCCATTAAAAAAAAACAATATACCAAAAAGTAATGAAAAAGCGCCTAATACTATAGTCACTATTAACCCCGCTACTGAAGAGGTAATTAAAGAATATACACTAATTTCAAAGGATGAAATTACAAATTTAGCAAATAAATCTAAAAAAGCTTTCAAGGAATGGAAAAAAGACTATAGAAAAAGGACGGGCTTTCTATATGCTTTTGCAAGTGAGTTTAAAAAGGAAAAGGAAAAACTGGCTCGAATAGCTACTTCAGAAATGGGAAAAACCGTCAAAGAAGCCCGATCTGAAATAGACAAGTGCATTTGGGCTGTAGAATATTTTGCAGATAACGGGGCAGTATTTCTGCATGATGAAGTTATCAACACTGATGCTAGGAAATCTATCGTCACGTTTGAACCATTAGGTGTAATCGCAAGTTTAATGCCCTGGAACTTTCCCTACTGGCAGGCACTTAGATTCGCTGCACCGTCACTGATAGCTGGTAATACCATAATCTTGAAACCATCCAGTGTTACTATGCAATGTGGTTTAGAAATCGAAAGGATTTTTGAAAAAATTGGCTTACCCGATAATGTTTTTAAAACAGTTATTGCTTCCTCAGTTGAAGCGGAATATTTAATCGACTCTGATGATGTTAGTGCAGTTACATTTACTGGCAGTGTACCTGTGGGTGCAAAGGTGGCCAAGCATGCAACAGCTCAATTAAAAAAGATAGTACTAGAGCTTGGAGGTAGCGATCCATTTATCGTTTGTGAAGATGCAGATATTGATAAAGCTTCAAGTGGGGCTGTAAAAGGACGATTTATAAATTGCGGACAAAGCTGCATAGCATCTAAACGTTTTATTGTTGTAAAAAACGTAGCCTCACAATTTATTGAAAAATTTGTTGAGAAGACAGAAAAATTAAAAATTGGAGATCCACTTTCAGAAGATACTGATATTGGGCCATTGGTAAACTCTTCTGCATTAGAAAACATTGACGAAACAGTAAAGAGATCATTGAAAGAAGGAGCCGAATTGGTAACGGGCGGACAACGATTAGGTAAAAAAAATGAGGGTAATGAAAAAGGATATTTCTACAAGCCAACCATTTTAAAAAATGTTATTCCTAGTATGGAGGTCGCTCGAGAGGAAACATTTGGACCAATCGCCCCGGTAATAGTGGCTGAAGATGAACAAGAAGCACTAGAAATAGCAAATGATACAAAATTTGGCCTTGGAGCAAGCATCTGGACTCAAAATTTGGGCAAGGCGGAGAAATACTCAAAATTACTACAGGCTGGAATTGTTACAGTTAATAATGTTGTTGTATCAGACCCAAGAGTTCCATTTGGTGGAATCAAAAATAGTGGATTTGGGAGGGAATTATCAAAACACGGGATGTTTGAATTTGTAAATATCAAATCCATACGATTCTATGATCAGCTGATACATCATCACTATGTTGAATAAAAAAAAGGTTAAGAATATAGAGTGTGCTACTGATTGATAAATCACTTTAGGTTTTTTTGCTAGATTAATTATTGAAGCAGAGTAAAGTCAGTCGCCTAGCTTGGCCCTCTAACCTTTAAAAGAAAATAATCTGTTAATAATCCGCATTGAATTCGACATGACTAAGCAAAGCAACTAATCTAATCTCACCTATTCTGCCAACTAGCTTATCAACCAACCTACAAACCAACCTGCTAGAGGAATCTGCATTATTTTACAATTACAATATAAAATATAA
>DATEOO010000154.1:0-4282 GCA_035274085.1 Candidatus Nitrosocosmicus sp. | reverse complement strand
GGTATTAATCTTGATTTATTAAAGTAATAGATATGAATGCGAATGAATTCAATCTATGTCTGTTTGATATATGACACTATATACCGGGTTCAAATAGAGCGGTTCACTATATATTCTGTGCAAATCAAATTATTTGCCGGTTAATCAGGTTTTTCTATGCTATCCCAATGGAGGAACCTCAAATATGTGATTGTCAATCTATTTGTTGTGCCCAACTTCAAGACTATTAACCTCATTCCAATATTTCTCAAATAGAATCTCCTGAATCAATACATTATGTTTCTCATTTGAAAATGAGGCTACTATTTCATTTTGTTGATCATATTTTATTTGTAAAACATACTTGTTATCACTTAACATTATAAATTCATTAAATTCACCTAACCTGTTGCTATGCCCAAACTGCATTGGATTATCTTTATTTGTTCCATTTATTTGAGCAATATGACTCATTAAATACTCATCAATATCGTCGGTTAGAATCTTAATTGTTATACCCTTTCTTAGCAATGATTTGAATTTATTTACAAAGTCATTCTTGTTGAGTATAGTATAAATTAATTTGAAAGACGAAAATATTAGTAATTCTTTGCCACATTGTTCTATTAAAGAATTTATTTCATTCTGAATCTCTTTAGGATTTGTTAAAATCCTCTGGTAGTTCAATTTATCTTGATACTCTATTTCTTTCAATCTGTTTGCTATTGGAGTTGCAATTTCCCATAATCTGTTAAATAGTGCTTGTTGGCTGTCTACCAGGGCTTTAGTATTACTAAATAACGCCTGAGCAGGAGGTTCATTTTCCTTATGAAATATTTGTACCATATAAGCCCTGTTATCCAATACAGCAAAGTTACTTCTTATATTATCAATATGTTTTATTTCATGATACTTGAATGATTTAACGGATTCCATGTTTTCTTTCGTTATTTCAACAATTAGTCTAAATTTGATGTTTCTTTCTTTGGCATGTTTCTCAGCAAGAAGTATACCAACTTTATAAAACTTCCATAAGAAATCAAGCATTATTTTATCCCATACTATATCAAATCCTCTTTCCGTACTATTAATAGCAACTATGCCCATTTCTAACATTTTATCTGATTCAAAAATGACGTCTGTAACTTCTGGATGAAAATAATTCGATTCCTTTAACTGTCTGAATGTTAAATCATCCACCATATTGTATTAAAATCCCATTTTATTAAAAAGTTGTCTTATTTGCATTGCTAAGTGACAGACATCTACCAATTTTCGGGTTCAAATCCCGCACCTTTCTTAAGATTGATTTGAACCCGCTAGTTAACCTACGTAAATTCCATTATAACCTATTATGTCACTCTGAAATGGGTGAAATCGGAGCGGAAGTATTAGCTGGTCGTGCAAAGTCCATTTCAGCGAAACATTACCTTATTCATGTATAGGTGTATCTTGTTTTTCTGAAAACAGAATGTTAAAGTAAATAAATAAATAGTTAACAAATAATGGTAGACTTTATCGATGAGTACCAATTGCTGATGAGTACAAACTTTTCTTTCAGTCTTTATTTAGCCAAACTATACCTAGGTAAATTTCTTTGCTTCCTCTTCATGAATTGGCAGGTTCGCCTCATCGACTTTGATGGAAGTCGTAGGACATACAGTCACGCAGGCCATACACCATATACATGCCTTCTCTCTGATAGGATCTGGTTTATCAGTATAATCTTTTCTTCCTTCTCTGCTGTGATCATCCCCAGTCCCTTCACTTGTGGCGTTTGCCATCTCTATGGCTGGAACATCTTGTTCTGACCTATACCATTGATAGACTTGTACGGGACAGGCTTCTATACAAGCTCCATCAGAGATACACGAATCCCAATCTACTGCTACAAATGTGCCATGAACACCCAATGGAACATATTCCTCTCCTCTGGCTTTGTATGCTTCCTGAACTTCTTTATTTGTTGACGATTCTGCATCTGACCTTCCTGGACCCCACACCAAATGAAGATAATCTCCATCTGAAGTTGAATGCTTTCCGATTACTTGATGATTTTTTGGAAATTCTGGATCTATCGTCATGATGTAACCTTTACATAAAACTATTTAAGATGAACATATTCTGTTGCATGCGTTTGTTTGTGCTTTTCTCAATCCAATTAATGTATTTTCAAGTTTTATTGTTAGACTAATCTTATTGGATCCAAGTAGGGATCCATTACTGGTTAGTAGATTATAACTTGGTATTATTTATGATCTTTCTAAGCGAAAATAAATAGTCATTTTGACTTAACTTTCGACTAGATTCATCGCTAACGTTCAAAGTAATTGAAATAGTTGATAGAAGCGTATCTTTCATAACTTCTTTACTAGCAAGTTTTGCTTCCCTTTGAATATAATTATCAAGATCCTTGGTGTAATTTTTAACAATAAACAGTTTGAAATTCAGTTCTAATTCAGAATATACAAGAGTAGCCAAATCTGTTTTTTTAATTCCTTTAATTAGTTGTTTTTGTAAGTATGATTCTATGTCTGGAAATATTGTCATTATAGAATCTTCAATGCTTTCAAAGTTTTGTATTTTAAATGGTGTTCTTAGCGTAACTGAACCGCTCATCTCATAAATATTAGTTAATAGTAATGAAATAATCTTTGGTAATCAAATCGATATCTCGACTGACATTACTAAACAATGATCCTAATAATCCCATACAAGGTGAGATTTATCGAAATATAATCCATCCATGCTAATAACTTTGGCAATTGGTACCTATTTTCTATATGGGTTTCTTATGTTAATACATTAGACAGAGAAAACTAGGCACATCGATTACTAATTCTTAATAAATGATAACGGTCTACCGGATAGATGAAGAGTCTCACAATTTCAGAAGGATAGACCGTTATCTGAGTAAAGGCGTTTTGTCTTCTCGTTTTTCCTGAATTGTTTATGTATTAATATCAGAAAGTAACAAGCATATAAGAATATTGCAATCAGTTGCAAACCGTCGCAATTAGTTAAAACAATACAATCTAGATATCGTTGTGGTTTAAATAATTTTATGACTATGCATAAAGGAAAATGGATGAAGCTATTCAAAAGAAATTTCAACCATCTTTGAGAAACAAATTCTTGGTTGAAATTGTTGGTACCTTTATTTTGGTATATGCAATTTGCTCTGCTGCAACCGTTTATTCTGATAGTGGACAATTAGGTGTAATTGGAATAGGTCTAGTTCATGCACTTGTTCTAACTGCAATTGTATATGCCATAGGATATCGTTCAGGAGCACAAGTTAATCCTGCTGTTACAATTGGTCTACTAGTAGCCAGGAAAATTGGAGGTAAGGAGGCTGTTGTATATATAATTGCTCAGATTATTGGAGCTGTACTGGCTGCTGCGGTAGTATATTCAATCTTTGGTTCTCAAATGTCTGCAAGTGTAACATTGCCTTCCGACGATAACGTTGTAAGAGCTCTCATTTTAGAAACTGTAATGACGTTTACGTTGGTCTATGTTGTATTAGCCACAACCACCTCAAAGAACTTTAAGATAGTTCCCTTAGCAGGAATAGCCATAGGTTTTACTTTAGGATTCAATGTTATATTTGGAGGCTCAATTACTGGAGGCTCACTAAATCCAGCACGCTCTTTTGGTCCGGCTTTAATAACTTGGGATTTTGCATATAACTGGATTTATTGGATAGCGCCAATTGCTGGTGGAATAATAGCAGCAGGAGTATACAAATTACTTCACACTAAAGAGGAACAAGAGGAAGAAAAACTTCCTCCAAAATAATATTTTTCAGAATCTGGTCAAGTTACTACCAAAATAACTAGATTAACTATTCAAATCAGGAGGTGCTAATTCCAAATTCAAAATATAATAATTCTGAAATATCAAGATATGTAATTTTATCCCAAAAGGTTTCTGATATATTCTGTTAAAATGGGTTCAAATTAGAATTGAAACCCTTTATACATTTTCTCAACCAAGTCTATCTTGATATGTCTTCCAATTGGTACTTGTTTTACTTATTCTTAAAGTTAATAATTCTAATATCTGATACTTTTGATTTTTCCGAATCTTCAAATCCTTGAAGTAACATTGTTTATATTCTATCTAACACTTTCATTCTATCTGTTCAGACAACAACGTATTCTATGTTATTTATTGCATCATCATGTAGAATCTCTTTAGTTGGAATTTTGATTATTCCCAGCTGAATATCTATAGGAATAGGGTTAAATTCATATCCATCAATCGAATCTGGTTGAAATAAGAATTTTGACATAATTGT
>DATEOO010000153.1:0-2087 GCA_035274085.1 Candidatus Nitrosocosmicus sp. | reverse complement strand
TTAGATCCAAGTTACCTTTTAAGTTTATAAAATTTAGTAGACATTGGCGCACAGACTCAGGACTTTTCGCAAGTTGTCCTGGCTGTGTTGCAAAACATGCGTCAGTCTCATAGAGAGTCATTAGAGAATCTATATTACCTGTGTTTATACCTTCCACTATTGAATTTAATACTTCTTCAGGTGTCGTTTTTTTAGACATATAAGGATTTTGTAATTGTTTGTTTTAAGTTTATCACAAATAATGGGATATTCAAATACCTCAACTTGATCATCATCTTCAAATCCCATAGAGAATCTTGATGTCGTATTAGAACTGGTATGTCGGTAGGAACTTAATCCCCTGGGTCTCACTAACCATATGGACCGAGCTATGGAAACTAAAATTTGGTTCTATGGATACTAATATACAGTATAGCAATATAAAGTAACATCAATTAATGGTGTTTGTAGGTGCCGAAGAATAGTAGGAAGTCTCTGTTAAAGATGTCCAATTCCAATGGACCTAATGGACATCAAAACTGCAAGTATTCATATGGTACCAATGATTTTCTAACATCGAAGTATATTAATTAATTTAATTTTTTTTAAAAAATAATTTTTTCTTGAAACGATTAACGAGGTAATTCAAATCATTGTATTTATTTAAAAACATAAGACTTGATTAGATATTCTTAAATACAAAAATTTGCAATTGCCCCCTATGCAAGACGATGATTCTGAATCCAATTACAAAAAAATAGTCGAAAGAACAAGAAAATTGTTAGGTTATGATGAGCCCAACTCATCTGCTTCAGATACGGTAGTGGAAAAAGGAAGTAGTAACAAAGATAAGTAGTAGTAAGTCCATAATCGTACTACTATCACTGCCATACTCTATTCCATGAAAGATCTAAAATCTAAAAATCGTTTTACTTAAGAATGCCGTATCTGTTAATCTAGCCTTTACCGCATCGACAATTACAATATAAATTGACATTACTTTTCAATTGGGCCGTCATCAATGAGGAAGATACAACGAGTATCCAAGTTTGTTAAATTGATTTCAAATCAATATCTAATCGATTAACTTTTCTGGCTCATTCGAAAAATATCTAGAATTTCTTTAATAAGCAAAAAATGCTTATAAACTTAATATTGAATTAATTTTGATAACAGAGGCAAAAGCGTAGCGTGTACCCCAAAAGCAAAATTAAAATTATCGCGTCTTTGCTGTTTACCTTTATACTGTTAGCAGCTATAATAGTCATACTTAGCACCAATATAGCAAATGACATACTAAAGGACAGAATAGAGAGCCAGTTCTTAAGTGAATCATCAAGCAGAGGTGAGGCGATACGTTTGCTAATGGGAATCTACATAAACCAAGTTAAACATTTATCAGATCGGCTTTCTATTGATGACCAGATCAGGGAAATCCTTGTGTCAAATGATCAAGTAGATCATCGTCTTTCTGATGACGGTTACACTAATTCAACCCTTCTTGAGCAAAAGGTTGCTCAATATGGAGTTGCGCTTGATAATGCAACAAATATCAAAGACATGAAAATTGTTAATGAAAAAGGAGAAATATTATTATCTTTGAATCCGGAAGAGGCGTGGAGAAACGCGTCATCATCATCATCATCTAAACCCTACACTGAAAATACTAATAGTTTCTCAAATAAATTAACAAGCAACAGTGTCCCCTTTGTAGAACTAGAGAAAGTCAAGAATGAAAAAAGGCAATTGATATCAATCATCGTTCCTTTTGTGATAGATCAGGACACAGAGAGTCAGAGTTCTACATTAAACCAAAAAGAGAACAATGACCACCGCTTCTTTTTTTCGGTGTCTATTGATACTGATTCATTTAATAAGATATTGTTAAACAGGAAAGGTCTTGGACAATCAGGCGAAGTTTATCTTGTAAACAGTAGTAAGATGATGGCATCTGAATCTAGATTCTTTAATAATGCATCAACAATAGCTGTTGACACTCTCCCAGTTAGAAAATGTTTTGATAGTGCTAATGGTGGAGATGAAAGAGGTATTTACAACGACTATCGCAATATCCCTATATTTGGTTTTTCCTACTGTGCCAAAGACTT
>DATEOO010000152.1:0-7639 GCA_035274085.1 Candidatus Nitrosocosmicus sp. | reverse complement strand
ACATCAGGTCCTTCGTCGTCAACTATCATACATTTTCCACCCATAGAATCAATCCAGTAAATGCAATTATAACAGAAATAACCTGCATGTAGATTTGAATTTTTAAATTCTTCACGTTCGACATAGGCTGATTTTAATTTTGATTGCTTTTGGAATTTAGTAATATTTCCAACAACATCTGCGGCCTTTTCAATTATATTTTTATCAGACATTTCACTTTATTTCCTTTTCATTTGGTGTCCAAAGCGAGCATATGCCATAGGGAGCTATCACATTAGATACATTGCCATCTACATCCTGACCTTCATCGGTAACAATTGCACAGTGATTTGGTTTCATAAAATATATACAATTATAGCAAAAATATCCTCTGTGGGTATCAGAGTTCTTAAAGGCAGAAATTTCTAAATATCCTGAAGATACCTTGGTCAATTTATTAAGTTGTAAAGCTTCTTGCGGTATTTTTTGGGTAGATACAAAATTAGAAGATGCACACATATTCTCTAATCTGAAACATACATTATATAGATAAGATATTATTTAATATACTTAGATATAGTTTTTATACAAATAGTAAATATTTTCAGTTATTTATTGACATTTTGTAAATATAGCAAAATGATTAAGAGAGATTAGAAACCTGATGTGTAGTATTGTAGAATTAATGGAGAATGACCAAATCAGAACCTTTGATTATTATCCTATTTTTAAGGTTTGAATTGCATCATCTATGACAGGTTGGAATTTAGATAGGTATCCCTCATTTATGATTTTATTTGATGAATAGTCGCTAGATAATAGCAATTGCAGGACATACATTGTGGCCGGTGAGTCATATTTATAAGACTTTGTTATTTCATCATGACCAAAGTCAATACCATCTCCTATAGGTGCTTTATCGGCTTTTGAGCATTTCATTGTTGAAATTTGAAACTGTTTATCATTTATTGTGGTAGTTGAATTTGAGGATAATTCTGTACACTCAGTGGAAAAAGATGATGATTCAGTATTATACGAGGAGGATGACATTTGTCTTTCTCTTAAATCCTGTCTATCTTGGACTATAAGGTTCATTACAGGCAATGTTTCATTGTTAGATAGAGAATTTAACTTTGTAAAAAATTCTTCAGTTGTTCCCGGAAGCATAGTGATGACAATACCATTATCCCCGTTCATACTTTCTGTTGCAAACCAGCCCGAGGGAATTTCAAAATCTGTTATACCGTATTTAGGATTTGAATATTTTCCAGTAATGTCTTTTCTAAATTCAGAGTTCTCTGTAAATGTACTAATATTACTGTTACTGTCAGTACTCACAGTAGGACTAGCACTAGCACTAGCAATCGCAGTTGAAATTTTAGAAAAAGATGGGTCAACTTGATTACTAATAGACATAATTTTAGGTTGATAATGTTGTGATATTTCTATGTGATAAGCCGAATCCCTTGTTTCATACTTTGCATAGGAGAGAATATTTTCAGAATTGTATGCCGTAATACCAGTCATAAAAACTCCAAAGAGAATCAAAATACCACAATAGAACTTGAAGGAAATCATCTGTAAATAAAGAATATCTTTTAACACTAAGCAGTATAAAATCCCTAGTTATTTAAGAATATCATTAATAGGAGAATCAAACTTTTTTTTAATTTATTGTAATTTATTGTAATTTACTTTACTTTACTTTACACTCTGTCCTTCTTAGTCAAGTGGCCTCCAACAACAGCTCACTAATTGGATAAATAGAGATAAAACCTCGCATGATTTCTTCTACATGAGCAGTTAGTCAAATGCTAATGTAGATAAATCCTAATTGTGGTATTTATTATTCTATAGTAGATGTTAAATAGCTTGATAAAGAACTGATACAAAATTATTGTAGCAGGGATGAATTTCTATGTGGATTTGACAATGTATGAAACTAATGTATGAATTGGATTTCTAAAATGCAAATATGAACATAAATTTAGAGCCCAATATTGTTACTAGTCTATTCTTATCGCTATATTTTTTCAGTTTGTGGAGTTTGTGGAGTTTGTCTTGGTTGTGGTTATCAAAGAAACATCGTCTGAATTTTCGTTAACCACATAGATACCTCCATTGCTTGGGTTGTACTTTATATCAGCTGGATTGTCTCCCACATCAACGATTTGAAGCACCTTATCAGTGTCGCTATCTATTACAAAGACTTTACCACTTCCATCGGAGTTAGAAATAGATGTGCCATACATGTTACCATTGCTTGGATTATATACTAGGTTATGCATGTTATCTCCTCCATCAATAGTGCGTATAACTTTGTTAGAGTTGTTGTCTATTACAAAGACTTGACCGCTGCTATCATCAGAGTTAGAAATAGATGTGCCATACATGTTACCATTGCTTGGATTAAATGCCAAAGTATCAGGATTAGCATTCGAATCTCTACCTACTTGTATTGTATGAATCACTTTGTTGGTTTTGCTGTCTATTATCGTTAAATCTCCCGATTCAGAGTTGGATACATACATATTACCATTGGCTGGGTTGTATTCAAGAAAAGTTGGATATTCTCCTACACTGATAGAATGGCTAATCTTATTTGTATCATTATCTATTACCAAGACCTTAGCGTTTGCCTCTGTATCCTGATCTGATTCTGGATTAGAAACTACATACATATTACCATTGGCTGGGTTGTATTCGAGGAAGGTTGGTCCATGAGGTATTCGTAAAGTGTGGATCACCTTGTTTGTATTACTATCTATCATTACAACTTCTCCTAAGTTACCTACATACATGTTACCATTGCTCGGATTATATTTCAGAGATTGTGGACTATCTCCTGCATTAATAGTGTGGATCACCTTGTTTGTATTGCTGTCTATTGCAAATATTTGATCCAAGTTACTAGCGTACATGTTACCATTGCTCGGATTATATTCTAAAGCATTAGGGCTGCCATTTACTTGTACTGTGTTAATTACCTTGCTGGTGTTGGTATCTATTATGGATATATCACCTGTATCAAAATTAGAAACATACATGTTACCATTGCTCGGGTTATATTCTATATTCTGAGGGTGCTCTCCTACTTTGATAGAAGTCACTGTCGATTGTCCCCATACCTTCTCGGTATTTAAAAAGGTAGGTGACAAAGTAATTATTGAAATTAATAATACAATGATATAACAATTAAGTCTGGTAATTGTGCGTTTATCTTTCAATCATCCTCTTTTTTCAAGCCGTCACATAAAGAGGTTGTTAAATTTTTTTATACACTTTTATGAATATTCTGTTCTTTGTATAAATGGTGTATTCTTTTGGATGCATGCAAGTTTATGCAGCTCATTAGAACCAAAGAATGATCTGAAATAAATTAATTCATGATCTTTGGTTTGACTTAATATTGTTTTTTTGCACCTCCATTCAGAGAATTTTCACTTGGATGGTAGTCTTTTAATATATATTTATTAGAAAAAAATTGGATCGAGGACGAGCAATAACCTGCTATATTATAATGCTCTGAATGATTATTTATTCGCATTGATATTCTAATAATAACAACATTCAATCGATCTGGTTTAATCATTCTCCCTAGTACAGCAAATCTGATCCTCATTTCACTAAACTTCTTATTCTTGTTCTCTAATTATGTAGGTCATATTCTTTAACACATTTGACTCTTATGATTTAAGGTTCGAACAATTCCCTGCACGGGCACTTGCACTTTGGCTATAAGTCTAGCTCTGATATCTTCCCATATCCTCTATTGAAAGGAATACTGGTTATTCGTATTGATGCCACTATTAAACACACTACTTTTGATACAACTACTTGGATGCGTTAAAGCTTGTTGAGACTATAAAAAATTAATGGAAAAGGTAACCAAAAAAAGTTACATGTAGTATTATCTGGGAATTTCAAGGCTGAAATCTATTGCTTGAACCGAATGAGTCAATGATCCAATTGAAATAACGTCTGGTTTTGCAGCAGCATATTCATAAATATTATTCAAATTTATGCCCCCAGAAACTTCGATAATGATTTTATTGCGCAAGCCTAGTTTTCTGATTCTATTTAATGACTCTTTGACTTCTTCTGGTTTAAAATTGTCTAACATTACTATGTCGGCGCCTGATTTTATCGCTTCAACTATACCGTTAAAATCATTTACCTCGCATTCTATTTTTCTTTTGTCTCCATACACAGACTTGGCCATCTCAATAGCCTTTTTCACAGAACCAACAACTGCGATATGGTTATCCTTTATTAGTATCAGTTGATCAAGTCGTATTCTATGGGATATGCCACCACCGATGACTACGGCCTTTTTATCAAAATACCTCAATCCTGGCACAGTCTTTCTTGTTGAAGAAATTCTTACAGTTTTTGATAGTTCCCCTAATTTGTCAATAAACTGGTTAGTCTGGGTTGAAATCCCGCTCATACGCATCAAAAGATTAAGTGCAGTTCTTTCTCCTTTTAAAATCGATCTTGATGATCCTTTTACTGCTAGGACATCTGTTCCTTTCGTAATTTTTGATCCATCTTCAACTAACAGGGTTGCTTCGCATCCACAAATATCAAAAATAATTTTTGCTTCTAAAAGTCCGCTAACTATTATATTTTTTCCGATATCCTTACAAACGATTGTTCCTTTAGATGACATCCCCTCTGGAATCAGCAAATTACTCGTAATGTCTCCAGTGCCAATATCCTCTTTTAAAAAGCCAACCAATGTGGTTCTTATTTCTATCTCTGATAGAAATGTACTACTACCATGCCCTTCTCGCTCCTGTTTCCCATCCTTCTTTTGCCCCGACCTTTGCCGTGGATTTAAATCTCTAAAGTTTGAATTATAAAAATCGTTATAATTTTTCAATTCAAAAAAGTTATGTAACTTTTAGGGCATATTTATGAGGAACAGATATTTCCAGAGTAGATGCTACTTTCGATTTTTCTGGATCAAGTATCAACAAAATTCCAAACCAATCTTTAGACAATTCTGTAGACTTACAAACTGGACACATTTTTCCTGTGGTTAAGGCCTTGCATTTTTTACAGGCGTATTCTCTTACCAACAATATCACTACTCGGTATAATTTTTATCTCTTGTCTTTTTTTGCAGTTTTTGCGTGTGAACTGTCTGCCGTGCCTTTTTTATCAGCATTATTGTCCTTGCTGGTGGAATTTTCCCCAGTTGCTCCGCCTTGGGCTCGTCGTATCTCTTTTTCAACCCATTCTAATGCTCCAAGAAATGGCTGTCTACATGTAATACCTATCTTACCCATCGATGCACTCTTTCCTAAGCTAATTGCTGTAATTCTTGCACGTATTTTGGAGCTTATTCGTAATGTTTTTTCAGATTGATTTGATAAAATCAAACCTTGTTTAACATCGCTTTTTAAATAATCATCAGTGATTTGAGATAAGTGTAAGAGAGCATCAGTAGGACCTATTCTTACAAATGCACCAAAATCGGTAATTTCTACTACCTCACCCTCTACGACTTCGTGAAGTTTAGGATAAAACGTTAATGCTGTAAAATTTACTTTGTGATAAGTAGCCCCATCTCCAGCAATAACCTTGCCTACAGCGTTAGTTTCTGCATCTATTATCAAAATAACATACCCTAAGTCTGAACTGACCATACTTTCGTACTTTTCCTTTAGGATGCCAATTGCAGTTAACTTGAGAGAATTAGTTAGCGCACTAGGTGGAATTCTTACTACATCGGACATATGTGCTATAGCAAACATAATAAAGATAAAAGATATCCAGAACTATCAGTTTATGAACTTTATGTTTAATTTTGATTAACTATATGGGAAAATCTATCCCTAAATGCTGTTTTGTCAATTCTCATTCTTGCTTTTGAGAATGAATGATTTAAATAGAATAATAACTCGATTTTTATATCGTCATGGTTACCGTAGATAAAGTCATTAGTGCCTTAAAGACTGTTAAAGATCCTGAATTACACAAAGATATAGTTTCTATGGGTATGATAAAAGATATTACCATTAGTGAAGATAAACTTGCTTTCACATTGGAATTAACTACGCCCGCCTGTCCATTTAATAGTGAAATTGAGCAGGATGTGCGAAATACAATATCAAATTTGGGAATCAAAGATCTGGATCTAAAGGTCACCGCTAGAGTGATGGAAGGCAGGACAATAACTATGGATCAGATCCTACCTGGGGTAAAAAATATTATAGCAGTTGCGAGTGGGAAAGGAGGAGTAGGAAAAACTACTGTTTCGGTAAATTTGGCAGTAGCTCTTGCAAAGTCAGGTGCCAAAGTTGGCATATTGGATGCAGACGTTTATGGTCCCAGTGTGCCTTTAATGTTGGGATTAAAAGATGTCCCAGAAGTTTTAGAGGGTAAAATTCAACCTCCAATTGCTGAAAATGTCAAAGTGATGTCCATGGGATTCTTTTATGAACAATCTCAGCAAGCAGGTATATACCGTGGACCAATTATTGCAGGTATAGTTAAACAGTTCATAACAGACGTAAACTGGGGCGAGCTTGATTATCTCATTATAGATTTGCCACCTGGGACGGGTGATGCTCCACTTACTATGGCTCAAACAATCCCCATTACTGGAATCGTTATTGTGACAACCCCTCAAGAGGTTGCCATGAATGTAGCTGTTAAATCAATCGGCATGTTCAACAAATTAAACATACCAATAATAGGTGTAATAGAAAATATGAGCTATCTAAAGTGTCCTAACTGTGATGATAAAATACACATTTTTGGAGAAGGCGGAGGAATCAAGATTAGTGAACAATTCAAAATTCCTTTTATAGGCGAGATACCATTGACAACCCAGATTATGAAAGGAAGTGATAGGGGGGTATCTGTTATAATATCTGAACCTACCTCTGAGTATGCTCAGGCTTTTAACAAGATCTCAAAAATAACTGCTGGGAGAATAAGTGTTATTGCATCAGAATTGATGGACCAAGAAAAGGAACAGCAGAGTGAACAACAAAAATAACAACAAAAATCATAGAATTCTGATTAATAATTAAAATTACTCAAGCCAAGGCCTCAAAGATAACAAACAAAAAAAGAAAATCTTTTTAAAATTTTGAAAGTTTTAGGATACAAGAATTTGAAAATCAATCAATCACAATTGAATCTTTTAAAGGAGCCTTTTGGGGTATTAATCAAGGACGATAATGTCAATAAAGCGTCTTTAGACCAAGAACTTCAAGGAGCACGCAAGATAATATCAGTAGGAGATACTACTACTGAAAAATTGGTACATCTAGGTTATATTCCTGACATCTCGGTTATAGATGGAAAAGAAAAAAGGATAAAAAAAAACAAGATATTTGAATATCCTACTGATAATATTTTACATTTTGAGAATAAACCAGGCGAGCTTGACGATAACATAATCATAGAAATACTGCAATTAACTCAAAGCAAATTCGAAAACAAAATCAAATTCATTATTGAAGGTGAGGAAGATTTGATTGCGCTTCCATTTCTAATGTACTCGCCTGACAATTGGGTAATTTGTTATGGACAACCGTATCAGGGTTTAGTAATAGTACATGTGAATAAGGATTCCAGAAGCAGGGCCAAGTTAATATTTAATAAAGTCTTTAACATCTAAAGTTCAATAATACAGGGTATG
>DATEOO010000151.1:0-2860 GCA_035274085.1 Candidatus Nitrosocosmicus sp. | reverse complement strand
TGGTTGACTAAATACCTCTTTATAATTATAATTTTGTAATAAGAAACTTGCACTAAATAGTATTACAATAAATAATATTATTAATTGCATATCAATAACAATGAACGGTATTATATAAATTCCTTTTTGACCCATCTATGCTACAAGTTATTAGATATAGAAAAAGTGTTGCATTGTTACTAAATTATAATTAGATATCCCTTTGGATTGTAGTCTCCAACTTAATCACTCTTTTTTCCCCAAACCCATTATTGGTTATATTCTTGATAATGAAATATAAAGATGTATTATCATGTAAACCATGAATACCAATAACAGCATAGTAATAGAATCCCCATAATGAAGAATTTTTGTAGGTATGTGGTTAACGCAATTATTTGTATTTAGTGTTAAATTGAAAGTAGATTGTAGAAATATATGTTGGATCTAATACCGGCTCGGTGGAGACCGCTTAGAAAGGAGATAAAATCAGGTTTTGAAGAGTTTATACATTTGATCATGTAGCCTCAAATAAATCAAAAATACAGGAATTAGAAAAATGAATTTTATTTCATTATAAATGATTTTGATATCTTGGAATTATTTAGAAACCTATGTTAATTATTCATATATGATATGCTTAATAATAAACTAAGACTTGTGTTGAAATTAATAATTAGCATATCAAGCAGAGATAAATATAAAGAGGTTTACTAATTTTAAGATGTTTAGTTAAGAGATTGATTCAATAGACGCTGAAAGAAAAAAAGAGGAGGTTTATTGTTGTCCTAAGGCTAAGTTACCTTCGTTGTTTTGGAACATGAAGCCTACGTTATTGCATCCTGCAATTGTAAATACACCAGATACACATTGTGCGTTTTGTTCGTTCTCTTGGTCTTGTTCAATTGCTTGTTCTGCATCATTAGATTTCTTGTGCTTTCCACCTGCATATGCCATGTTATCGCCAAATGCTACAACTGAACCTATCAGAGCAGCTGCAATAAACATTGCAAAAAGTCCAACCTTATAGTTTTTTGTTATGTTACTCATGGTTATTACAATGTATAAGTGAAAATACCAATATCACAGTTTAGACGCTTGATACTGCAATATTTCTTTATACTAAATGACAGGTAATCTGTTCTAATAAACAATTTTATTATCTTGAATTAATAATGGTGTGATTGAGTCACCGTCATAGAGAAACAAGCACTTGATATCTTCATATTTTTAATTTAATCAAATTTAATACAGATATGAGTTAAAATTGACAATTTATTCAATATTGAGATATTCGATTACTTCTTAGATCATTAAAACAGTTCCCTTATGAATTAAGCAAAAAATTTCAAGTCTAGATTGACAAAGTCAGATAACAAAAGAGATGATCATGCGGATTGAAATTAGAGAAATTAATCATTAAACCAATAAAATAATATTTCACTTTCCATGAAAAAGTACTAGTCCTTTGATGATTATGATATCTATGTGCTTACTTTCAATTTACCTGTCTTTAAATTTTGCATTTAGAGAATATTCAGCTAATAGATATTTATCGTTTAATTTTTCTAGCTAAACTTTTCATTAAATCAATATAGAAAATATTGCAAATAATTCTCAATTTCTTTTTAAAACATGCCTTCCAGCAGATTTTAAAGGTAATTCTTATTATGCAGTCCCCTGATCGTTCATCGACTAAATTGAAAGAATTAGTGATTCTCGTTTTCACCATGTCTCTTATTGTCGTCATTATTCTATCTCTTATCGGATTGGACTTAACGAATAATCAATCGTTTGCTCAACAGTCTGCTCAAAGCAATAGTGATAGTAATGATATTAGTAGTAATGGTGGTAATAATAGTAGCATTAGTAATAATTGTCTTAGTTATAATACTGACGAGGAAAGTGGCAAAAATACAATTACTATATCCTGTTCACATCCTTCAACTATTACCGATATATACAATAGTATTCAAAATGAAAATATATTAAAAAGAGAAGGAAATTCCAACAATAATACATGGGTATTAGATGCAACCATAGTGGTCGAAAAAGGTTCAACACTAGTGATTAATTCAAGTGATACTACATGGCTCAAGATATTAGCTGGAGATAAAAATGGTGATGGCGACCGAGATATTGTAAACTCCATAAGGGTTTTTGGTAATTTAATTATAGATTCTGTAAAAATTACTTCGTGGGATCCTGAGAAAAACGATTTTATAAAGTTTGAATACGACATACTACCTGACCGAGAACATGAGCATACTGGCATTGACGCCGTACCAAGACCTTATATAAAAACAGAAGATGAAACTACCGGAACAATGAATATCACCAATTCTGAAATTGCCTATTTAGGTTATGAGTGCGGTAGCGGTTGTTCTGGCATTAGCTACTATGGTAATAATGGAACAAGCATAGTAAAGAATAATGAAATTCACCATGACAGATTTGGATTTTATTCCGTTGGAGTAGGAGGTGTGATTTTAGAAGATAACCTTGTACATAATAACTTTATGTATGGTTTTGATCCCCATACAGCAACTCATGATATGATAATTAGAAACAATACGGTACATGACCACGGAGCCATGGGCATAATATGCTCACTTGATTGTTATAATATTACAATAGAAGGTAATGAAGTATATAATAGTGCAGGTTCAGGTATCATGTTTAGTAGAAATATGTCTGATTCTATTGCAAAAAACAATGACGTGCATGATGAGGAGAAATGTATATTTTTATCTCAATCCTCTAACAATGAAGTTTACAATAATAGTATCAGCAATTGCGAAAGTCAAGGAATCTACATATATCATAACTCTAACCAAAATAAAGTCTATAACAATACTTTAATCAATGCGACAGATGGAAT
>DATEOO010000150.1:0-6875 GCA_035274085.1 Candidatus Nitrosocosmicus sp. | reverse complement strand
CTTAAGTTGAAATATTGTAATATTGGATGCTTCAAGGAAAAAAAGGATAAAGATTTCCTTTTTATACAAAGATTTTGTTAACTCGGTTTATATAGAATTGGAGTGAAAGAAATAAGTCAAATTTGTTTCACATATCGTCGGACCAGATACTCATTATAGTAACACATCTAATATATTGGCAGAAATAAATTAACTTAATTATTCAGTTCATTAAAAAGAAATAATATTACTATACCGCAAGATAGTACGAGAATCATACACTGAATGTATCGGTTATTTTGGATAAACAGCGACTAGAGCGACAGACCCAACTTTAAAAAGACAATCATAGAAATAGCAAATCTATCTTTAAATACCCCACAAGTTTGTGTGATTGTATAGATTATGTTTTTAAACCACTGTTCTAAAAGATTAGTGACTCTATTTACAATAAATATATTATTAATGACAATTCTGACAAACATAACAATAGCCTCTGCTTTGGCTTCGCCTTCTCCTGCAACTAATTCATCTAATGATTCTGCATTATCTTCCGCCGTATCCTCAACACATAAAGAAAAGTACAATTTAACTTCAACATTTGAAATAACCGATCAGATAAAAGCCCTCATAATGGATAAGATAGACAGTAATAAATCAAATGCTGTTATGGCTATAGGGCTTATCGACCCCAATGGAACTCAATTCTATGGTTATGGCAAGTTATTGAATTCAAGCAACGCTACGGTAAACGAAAATACAATTTTCAACATCGGGTCTATTACCAAAGTATTTACTACTATTCTCTTGGCAGACATGGTAAACAAGGGTCTGATCAACTTAGATGATCCTATTGAAAAGTATCTTCCATCCAATGTTAGCGTACCTCAATTTAATGGCCATAAAATAACCGTTGAAGATTTAGCTACGCATACATCAGGATTGCCTGAATTTCCAGATAATTATTGTACTTCCTTTTTCGATCTTTCTAAATCAGGAGTTCAGGATACAGTGCAATTCCGAACGGATCTGTTCAACTGTACTAAAGATTACACCTTTGAACAATTATATCAGGCGCTCTCAAACTTTACTCTGACAAGAGAACCAGGTTCAAAAGTTGAATATTCATCTTTTGGTATTGATTTACTTGGTCACATTTTGACTTTAAAATCAAACATGTCTTCTTTTGATAAACTAGTAGAACATAATATTCTGAATGTACTTGGGATGAATGATACAGGCTTTGCTCTATCTGATGCCCTAAAACCTAGACTAGCAGTGGGACACTTTAACGGTCAAGAATTACCTACAATGAACTGGTCAAAACCCATTGATCCGAGTGGAGCCCTTCATTCAACAACTAGTGATATGTTAAAATTCCTTTCAGCTAATATGGGACTAATTAAAACAAAACTAAACGATGCCATGCAAGAATCACATTTGATAAGACATGACACTGGTCGCGTGTTGCCTAATAATTTGCAAGCATCAGGTACTAATAATATAGGAGGGTATGTTGGGTTAGGATGGTTTATAGTTACAAACTATGGTCACGAAGTCATATGGCACAACGGAGCTACTATTGGTGGTTATAATGCCTATATGGCCTTTAATCCTACCACGGAGAGGGGTATCGTTATACTGTGCAGTGCCGATACTAAGGATATTAATATTACAACTATTAGTTTCAGTCAGAATGATGAGTTATCATCTTTGATATGGGGTCTGCTCAATCAATAAAACTATGTTACCGCAAATTCCATTATTCCTCCATACTTTTATTCTTATGGGATTTGCCAGTAATCACTAACGGTCCGACTGGGAAATGGAAGAAAAATGGTATTGCATAGTGATATTTTGATGAAATTCCACCTAGAGTAAAATATCGACTTACTCGTGAGTGCCAACAAATCTGAATCTATTATCACTTTACTACAATGGATGCGGAAATGACAATCGAGAGATAATTTGTCATCCTATAATAATCTCAAAATTTACCAGTAGATTACCAAAAATGCATTACCCGATTCATGTGGATATCCTCATGATTTCCACCGAGCCCACTATCTATTTTAGTAACGATGTATAAGACAATGTTGTATTATTGTATATTTTTTATGTTTGGATTTTTATTCTTTAATAGCATCAATTAGCCAACATTGATTACTAGTCGATCTGAATGTGATACCGCTATTGCTAAACTCCTTATAATACACTAAATAGACTTTCCAAAATAAATTACCAATAGAGAAAATATGAATGTCAGAAGCAATTACTAACAGATATAGTCCTAACTGATTCGACAATTGATAACTAGTTATTACTATATGCTTCTAAGACTTGAATAAACTTAGATGATCAATTATTTTTATTAGAATTCATGAATTACTTGATCTAACACTTTATCGAAGATGTTTAATGACAATTTAATGATTCTATAGAAGGAATCCTTCAAAATTCATGATATAATAGTGATTAAATTGCATTAATAACGAGATATTGGTTGATAACCTTAATAGATCCAATAGACATATGTAGTTATGACAATCATTAAATATTTAATCGAGGTGTAATGAGTTTGGTTTCTCCTTATTTAGGGCATGGAAACAAAGAGACCATTGATAATTTGGTCATATATGAAGAACAAAATGGGAGAAATAATATACATTTTTCTGAGATTAAAACATCTCCCAGAAATCTGTTAACGGATCTAACAATTAAAAAATGTCAAGAAAGAATCTAGTAAAAAGAAATGGTCAGTCAAATGTTGATGATGATGAAATTAATGCACGATATCTTCCCACAAGCATTGACCATGCCTTACCAAGCAAGTACCCTAATTCATTGTTCAGCAAAGGTGTCAAAATATTAAATGAAGACTTTGTAGGCTTTATAATGAAGGAAACCAAGGATAAGATCGTTGTATTTGGGAATTATGGACAAAGATATGATATTCCAAAATCAAAAACATCTGAAGTTGGAAATAATATCATTCTAAACATGAATATCAAAGAATTTGTATCTTATGAAGTGGATAATTATACTTCCTTACCAAAATAGTAAAATGTTGTATACGAACAATTTTGAAAACTGGAAAAAAATGATGATGATTCAATCATTTTAGTAGATCTGATAGTTAGCACCCTTATCGAAAAACGAGTATTTGAATCCTTGTTCTTCAATTTAATTTGTGATTATTGAGTTATCTTCTTGTATATAACGTTCAAAGGTAATACGAGCTTATCTGGATCAAAAGAAGAGGCAATGGCATAAACTAGGTGAATGTAAACACCTTTCCATGATTTCATCTCTACACAAAAAGACTTATTACATGAATATAGCCACAATATTCCTTCTTTTATTTCCGAAATTACATAGGAAGACACATTGTCATCAATATCATCAAATGGTAACTTGGAAATTACGTGTGTATGAACACTATAGGACTATTAGTATATAAAGATGTCATAAAGATGAGTTAATGGATGCCTCTCAAAGAGTCATAAGAATATGCCACCATCTATCCAATTGCAATTCATATTTCAATAATTTCAATGAAAACCAAATCAAATACTTAATCACTTTATAGTTAAAATTACATTTGTTAAGCAATTTCAATTAAGACTACAAAGGTCGAAATGGCTTTCTCGAATTAGAGTATCATTACTTTGCTTGGGTATGTTTACATTTGTACTCCAATTAACCAAACCTGTTGCAATTTCATTTAGACATTGCAAGGTTAGTCAATAAACTGGTATCAAGTAGGCGAAGCATGTAAATAATTATGGATGTGGTTATTATGATTCTAGAAATAGATACATTCTGTTAGTACCTGAGTTAATGGCATATATGAAGGAATCATTTCTATTGTTATGAAATGGTAATTAAAATAACTGAAAACCTATATATGTCTAGATATGTTTAAGAGGCTCGCAGTATCTATAATCATGTGGTAATAGAAAAAAGTTATACTAATAATCACCTTCCCTTTATGTCAATAGATTATCTTCATAAAAGTCATCTGGTCAGACCAGATAAGAACGAAGGTTTAGTTCTACTTGTTGAAGAACAATCGACTAAAGATATAGAAGGATCTTTTCGTCAAAGATATTCTCAAGAATTGAAAAGTAAAAGACAGCAAATTCATGATACTGATAGAGGCTTTCACGAATTAGATGACGAAAGGCGAAGTGTTCAACAACAGATGATGAGGACGCCTGGACGGAGGGGAGAGATCATAAAAGAAGAGGAGATTTCGATAGAATTTGGCAGAAGATTCAATGAATATTAAAAAGTCATCATCTGGTCTTTTTTATACCTAGTCATAGTTGATTAGTCTATTTTGTACTATTTTACTATATTGCCAGTAGTTACTTATTGTAAGATTATATTCAATTTTCTCACAAGAACAACAATATCTATATAGTCTAATTTTAGGTAGTTATAATTTTTAGAATTAAAAGTCTAGCTATCGCCTTTAATTACTCCGTTATTTAGTTAGTTAATGTTGCTGAAAACATTCTGTTGATTTTCCAAAGACGTAGCTGATTGTTCACATTTGATAATTTTTTCTAAACTAGGCGAATAGTACGTACATATCATAAGGAATGCAGTATAGGTCTACTCTCTTCCATGATTCATTTGATCCAACTTGAATTCGTTAATCAGTCGTTCTATTCTATTAAATCTCCTTTCATACAGATCATCAAAGTAGACACCTCGCTGTTCCTCAGACTGTCCACTAGTTGTTAGAAAATTAAGTTTCATTGCACCTCTTACCTGTTTTAGCTCTATTGAGTCGCTTCCATCTGTTTTTTCAATAACTCTTTCAATCCTTGCTTTCCATTCACCATATTTTTCAGGATTGTTCGATCTTCGAATTTCAAGAGTATAATTCAATAAATCATCTAGTACATTAGGGCGATCAATCCCACTATCATTATCACCTTGCAAGTTTATAATTCGATTACCGTTTAATCCCGTTTGATTTTTAATTCCTGTACATTGTATATCACTAATTATTGGAAAATTAAAATTTGTTGATAAAGTGGTAGAAGGGTCTTTAATATGGTTTTTTACAGTTGACATTCTAGTATATACATTTTGTTTCTATTAAATATGTCATAACGAATACCTTTTTCTAAGGGAAGTAAACAGTGTAGAAACCATAATTGTGAATGATTCCTTCACTAAGTCAAATTGATTTTCTCATATGAATTAGTAAAGATAGGCTATTTTGGTAGGTTAGGTATATTACTTATTGTATCTTCATCATTATAAATTGGTTTACAGTCTGAAATAACAGATATATGGCAATACTAAGACTAGATAACAGAAATTCTGCTTTTACGGAATTTCACAGTTAATAGCAAGTGTGACGTATAAAGAATATGGAAATTCTGAGATTACATGCCTATGCTAATGTTAAAATGTAAATCATGCGGTATTATATTTAGTTCAGTATACACATCTGACATGAAAGAATTTACGAAAAAGTCCAAAAGTGATTCAAACGTGATGCATAGTTGCTCGAGGGGTCATTCTAACGAATATTCACTAGAGAATTATATAGATTTGTCGTGAATTTTTTATTCACAGGTTCCTATCTAATCTGTCATCCAGATATCATTCACTGAAAACTATTAAAAAAGCAATAAGGTATCAATAAAGGTCTTGTTTCTTATGATGAACTTGACATTATATTATATAGAATGCCTCAGACCTTCTCATGTTTTTGTCTTCCTATTGGAGGTAAACTTATGACATGATTGTAGCCTTATTACACCTCACTTGGATTACCACAGATAGTACATCAGTGCTTCCTCCATAGAGGGTAGCATAATTTATACAACATAATATTTAATCCCTGATCTTGCTGATGATATTTCGTAACCAGTTAATTCATAATTGATGATAGATTTAATCAAAGGAAATCCATGGGGTAGTAAGTTTTTTTATACAATCAACGGAAAAAAGAAATTGAATCAAGGTCAATCACTGTAAGGTAACCTTGACATACACCGATAATAGTTCACAACAAGAAATTATCTAAAGGGAATCAACTAACTATATTATTTTAATTAAATACTTCAATAATCATCATAACTTTTGAACTTACGACGCTAAAGGTTAATTAAATATGCAGGATACCTTTGACTGTAAATTTCATGGATGAATCTATTTCATCCTTTCCGTCCATTCTACCGTCTTTAGCCATTTAATTATCCAGGGGATATTGTACTTGGTTACTATGTCGTCAGGATTGACTAATCTTGCAATTTGATGAAATTTTTGAAAATTAACTATGTCTATTTGTAACTGGCTCTTTTTCTTTCTTATAAGAATATCTTTTTTATTATTTAGTTGACTTGAAGACACTATAGTTTTATATATAGGTTACTTATATATAAAAAAATTAGAGTAAATTGTCTTTTCCGTTGATTATAAATGTTCACCATATTGTTCTATATTTTTGCTCATAAATACAGCCAAAACAGACAATTTATTTTGTAATTCAGTCACGGTGCAAAATTTAAAAGTATATAATATCTGTATCCGGCTACGATTTCTTTTCTAATGACTTGAGGGTGCAGATTGTTTAGACTTCTTGAAATATCCCCTTTGCCTTTATCTTATGATGTTCACTCATTTAACTTCACTTCAATCTATAGGTTTATCATTAAATGGAAAAAGTCAAACTATTTAATCTGTTGACTTTCAGTAATAATGTTCAATCTATATTAAATCTATGGAATGAAATGAAATTAACCGAACCCCTATACCATCCGGAGCATAATCTCTCAGACTAGTTATCAGACCCATGTGGATATCCTCATGATTTCCACCTAGCTCGATACTAATTGATAGTAACAATTGGCTAGATATGTTAGATCAAC
>DATEOO010000149.1:0-4406 GCA_035274085.1 Candidatus Nitrosocosmicus sp. | reverse complement strand
TAATTTACATGTGAGATCCGTTTCCCTTGATTCTCCATAGATGTTAAACAAATCGGTAATATTGTCCGGGCTGATCTTGGCCAATTTTAAAAATAATAATTTAACATTCTATATAAGGTATGATCCGCCTCCTACACTAGTGACTATCTTGCCAGTGTCTCAGGATAACGGGTCCACGGGCTTATTCTTTGGAAGATAAACTGTAGACTTTTTGCATTTTTTCATTTAAATATTCATCTCAATACCAATAATAGGAAATGAAACAAAGTATTTAGGCAAAATCAATTACTTTAACAAATCATGATTAAGTAGGTAGTGTTTGTGGATGTATTCTGTGAGAGTTCTAATCAACCACAGCAAATTTCGAAAAGTCTTCATCAGTCCAGTTGTTTATGCAATTGAGTTCATCTATAGCTTCACTACATTTTAATATTGAAAATATGTAGCATCGTTACCATATATGATGGACTCCTTAACATTCTGACTCTCTGACTCGCTTATGTATTTATTAATTTATGTAAGATTGAACCTGTAAGTTAGTCAGTATTCCTATTTATTCTAATAGTCTATTAGTCTCTTAATTATTAAATACGTACTGTTCTGCGGAAACCTAGTAGAAAGCAAAATGTTACTATTGATAAAGTCATTTGGATGGGACCATGTCTCCTCTCTTCTCTATGAATGTAATTTTATGACATTGTCAAGAGATTTTAATATTATTTGTACAAATTAGTCCCAATTTGTTCCGGTCTGTTTCCGGTTCAAACTCTGTTAACTATGAGATGAGAATCCAATAATATACGAAGTAGCCAAGGTAAAGAAGTACTCGAGTGATCGGAATACCAAGAATCAAAAAGACATGGATACGCAACAAATGGACAGTAAACATGTCATTAAATAATTTGGAATGCAATCCAAATCTAAATGATAGTTCTACTATCTTTCATTGATGGTAGCGAGTATATTTGATCAGGTTTCTGGGTTGATATCACCAATAAGTTTTGAGGATTCGATTACACTTACAACTTGTAAATCATCACTACCTGAAATTATTTTCGATAAAGTAGGTTTTGCCTCCTTTCCCAATATCATTGCCTCCTTTCCTTTTCGCAGTAATATTAATGTCATATTATTTTCAGATAACGTATGTGCAAAATTCCTTGCCAAATCTAATTGTTGTTGAAAAGCTGAATCTTTATCTGCCACTGAGTGAATAAATTCCTTTGCACCATCGAGTTTATCCAATATTCTATCTACCGAACTTTCGCTTTCATTATCTTCGGACAAACTATTATCTTTATAAGCATCGCTAACCCTTCCTTTAAACAAATCAAACAAATCAGGTTCTATTATATCGATACTAATTATGTTTGAATAATTTTCGGAGTTTGTAAGGATGTCTATGGCTGGTTTATCCTGGATTTCTATATGTAATTTTCCACTTTTTATTGTCTTTATTGATTTTACTAATTTATCAACCAAAGAATTGCTGAAATTTTCCACTTTGTTATCGTTAAAGTTTATCAATCAAACCAGATCTCAATTATTTGAAAGACGGCCTCTACTGTGTCGATTGTCCTGATATTTAGGCTTATTAATATTAACGGCTGACATCATTGTTGCTATCATAGGCTTGAATATCCTCCTTACTTGAGATATCATTATTTCTAAACGCTTCAAGACTTTCTTTATTTTTTTTGTGAACTTGTGCAGAAATTCTAATCGAACCGTTTACAGTAAGGTTGCCACTGCAAATTTGGCACCTCTCATGACCTTGAGCTTTGGGCATCTCTATCTTGAGGTTATCAAATGAATATGTGACTACCGCACCCTTTCCCGTTAGTTTTTCAATTAATTGTTCTAATATCGGTACGCCTTCTTCTGATATTTTATGTGTTATCTTATTTAGATTGTTATTTGATTGATTCATCGTAATACAGTTGAATTATGACACGAAAGGTTATAAATCGTATGTGTTTTAGTATCTTGTTTTCTAGATTTATTTGCACATATTCCATAAGGGGGCAAATAAAATGTCTCTGTAGACATGCTGAAAAGATAGCTGGGCCATCATTACGAAACCTTTTTTAGGACTAATAATGACTATATCCATCCTCTATCCCTAGTAAGACAATTTATAAAAATAAAAATATGATTAATATTTTTCTGCAATCAAAAAAAGGAAAGAATTAACTATTCCTATCGTCTTTTTGCTTGTCGTCAGTCATACTGCTTTGCAGTCGGTGGTCGATCCTCATATGAGTATATTGATTCAATAAGACAAATATAGAAATAGAAAATCAAGAAGATGTTGGAAACTGTCAAAGCATCTAATAATTGAGAGAATACTGCAAGAATAATCTTTTTAGTGTAATCGTATCTTGCGATTAAAAAATTTGCAGGTACCTATGAAATGGGGAATCAGTAGTAAACTGTTGTTATCTGAAGTTCAAAAGTCCTGGTTTGGCTGTTGGTAAATACATAATATCAGATAAAAAATTAGTTAAGGAATTACATTTTTAACCTTAAAGTCTTTAAACGTGGGATAGAAAATGAGCACAAGGATATTTACTCAGTATATGCTGTCGTGACGTGGCTCAACTAATGGTTTCTCCTTGTATGCCTGAGAAACTATATGAAAAGTCATGATTGTTTCTATATGAACAAAGAATTTAATTGATAGAATAAATAATTATAGTAGTTGATACCCGAACATTGCTCTTTTGTTTCAAAAGGGATAAAGTGCCCTCTTCCTCCTGAATTTATCATTGAGGTAGAAGATGAAATTGATAACAACAGTAAGTTTATGATTGGAGTAAGCTGTGCAGATCACAGGATCTTATTGGAGAAAAAGTTCCGTATACTACAAGAAAAGAATTCCATTCCTTCGGGTAGGATAAAACTGTCAAATATAAGGATTATTCACACGGACTGTATCAAGGGAAATCAAGAAGATGAGGAAGAGGTCCGCATCAAAAGATTAGATGTATAGACAATGGTTATATACTATTTTAATAGTACTGCCCTGTCGTAACGACCATTCAACACGTGAATAATATTAGAAGCGGCTATTTCTGACATTTTGTTTCTTGTATCGATACTTGCACTGCCTATATGTGGTAATAGAACTACATTTTGCATTTTGATTAGAGGATTGTTCCTGCGGATGGGTTCGTCTTCAAATACATCTAAGGCGGCCCCCGCGATTAACTCTTCCTTTAAGCCACGAATCAAATCGTGTTCCTTGATAATTTTACCCCTTGATATGTTTATTATAAAAGCATTTTTTTTCATCATCCTTATCTTTTCGTAATCTATTAAATGGTAACTATCTTTATTTAAGGTACAACTTAGTACAATATAATCTGATTCTGAAATAAGTCTTTGTAAACTACAATATTCAAGCTTGCCAATTGATTTATTTTTGCTAAAATCATTTTGATCAAAATTCCTTTTTGTAAATAATACCTTCATACCGAATCCTATAGCTCGTCTACAAATTGCACTACCTATTTTTCCTAATCCTATAACTCCTATTGTCTTGTGATGCAAATCTCTTCCAAGCATTAAATCGGGATTCCAGCCGTATTTCCACTGACCTTTTCTGAGGTATTTGTCGGCCTCAATTAGTCTTCTGCCAATACAGAGCATCAGCCCAAGTGCCAAATCAGCGGTTGTTTCGGTAAGTATCTCACCAGTATAACCTATCATTATTCCCCTTCTCCTAGCTTCTGCTATATCGATATGTTCATAACCCGTACTGAAAGTGCTTATTACCTTAAGTGATGAACCTGCTGCTTCCATTATTTGTTTGTCAATCTTATCGTTTAGAAAACACAAAATTGCATTTACACCCTTCACTTTATTTAACAATTCCGAATACTTGAGTGGAGCACTTCTTTGATTTTTAATCAAGTTACAATGGGTCTCTAAAATTTTCAAACCTATTTCTGGAATAGGTCTCGTGACCAACACAATTGGATTAATTTTGTGTGACAAATATGTCTATTTAGTTATTGTTATATTATATGTTAATACTGAGAGAATAATGTATTACAAATCTGTCTGGAAAACCTTATTAAAACAAAATGCTCTATAGTTTTTTCTGATAAGGTCCAGCATATCCGTATTTACACTTGGGTCGGTCTTAATCGACTATAATACCTGATTCTAGGAATCGGGTTTTAAATATACCGGCATCTCTTTAAGCATCAGCAATATATCTTACTATTACATCAAAACCACAAATGAATTTGTATACGTGAGGATTGAGTACTAATTCCTATTTTTCAGATAGGTGTGTAGAGATTCTCTGAAAAGTCAGGGAAGTATTTGTCAGTCTTTATCTATAATATTAAAACCCGAGTAATTTACAAGTATATTTTTATAGACTCTTGATTATTATA
>DATEOO010000148.1:0-2361 GCA_035274085.1 Candidatus Nitrosocosmicus sp. | reverse complement strand
GAGCGACCAACTAGACCTCTAGCATCAGGTGAAATAAAAAAAACAAACGCACTATTGCTTACAATCCTCATGTTTAGCTTGGGTATGTTCTTAGCGTCTTTTGTGAATCTGATGGCCCTTGGAATTTCGGTGTTACTTATTTTAGGTATAATTTCATATAACTATAGAATCAAGAATGGCTTTTTCAGACCATATTTAATGGCGGGCATACGATCTTTGAACGTTCTATATGGTGCCAGCTTTACTTTTGATATATCTAGCCAAATTGTGTTAGATAACGGAGATCATCTGAGACCTAACACTGGCATTAACTCTTCTTTATTGCTTGCCTTAGCATCTTTTGCTGTATATTTTCATATTTTCGTCCTGACCTCTTTAAGCAAAAGTGAAACCGCCAAAGAATTCTCAAGCGTCAAAAATGTCCTAAATATTCAAAAAATCCAAATCATATATATTATTTTTCTGCTTATTACTTTATCTCTAACAATAATTTTAATTCCCTTCAAATTAGATTTTCTAATTTTTATTTTATTCTTTTTGTTTTTGATCAACTTACTATTTACTATTGCCTCCAAAATGAGTAGTACTCAGAATGAGAAACTGATAATTTTCATGGTCAAGAACATGTTAATCCTCCTTATAGTACTAGATTCAGCATTTATAGCTGGCGAAGCAGGTCTGTTCACAGGGTCAATTGTAGCATTGCTTACTATTCCCTGCATAATACTTGGCAAATGGATTAACATGACGTGAGGGAGTCTATAAATTAGGAATAAATTCATTATTTTTTGTGTCAGTTTGAGAATTAACAAGATTTATCACATTTACCAACTAGACTAATTAATTACAAATTTTTTTAAATGGGTTTTCGTGATGTGTATATTACATGGATATATCTACTAATTTTGCTTTAGTTGAACGTATAAGTTGTTTCATATCATTGGCTTTTATTATCATTTGGTTGCCTAGTGTTCAAATAAGTCATGCTTCATTTATCGCACCTGAGAGGAGTTCAACGCTTTCCAATTTATCAGCAAGTAACTTTGAAAGTAATCCAATAACTACGATTATTATTCCAAATGAAAGTTCAAGGTTAGTGGGAAATTCTACTGCTGGCGAGAATGTTAATAATATAATATTTCAAAATGTTACAAAGTCAAGCTCATTGTCACCTGCAGACATAGATTCTGTAGGAGGTATAAATGAAAGCAATACGGATTCGCTTAATGATACCTTGAAGGCGAATTTTAGCAGTGAAGTTTCTAGTAACAATACCCTTTCAAACTCGGAACAAAGAGGTGACTATCTAACCGATAATAATGGCATTCATTATTACAATATAAACAATTGCAGTGAAAAGAAGGGATCTTCAGGTATAGGAGAACTGTCTGAATGTGAAGATGCTGCAAAAGAAATGAGCAAAGACTAAAAAGGTGAAGGATCATCTAGAAGAAAGTGATCGGAGTTCAGATACTCCAAACTAATTTAGTATTTTTTATCTCTGCGTTTTCGAATTTGAGCCATCTAAGACTAGCCCTTTGTGGTTTATGTCCAGAAAATTAAGATAATTAGATGCAAAAATCTAATTAATAGAGTCTGTCTTTTTAGGGTGCCAAAGTGTCACTTTTTAGGTTAGTAAGCTTGTTCTTTTCTCGTAAAGCCATTAACCCTGCAATAACAAATAAGGCCAATGCCGGAATAGCAAACCATTGAATTACAGCGAATAGCATCATCCCGCACACTATGAGGATGCATCCAACGATCTTGTTATTTTTAATCTTAAATGCATCAACAACAGCTCCTACGTTTATGGCTATGATCGCTATTGCTATCAGCAGTGCCCACCAACAAAAAGTGTCAAAATTGGGATTCCGACAAAGCTATTTATTAGAAAATACAAGAAGAGCCCAATAAAGGGGAATTATGAGTCCTAAAATAGCTGTAATAACTGTTATCTTCTGATATCCATTCATATATCTATGTATAATCAAAGGTAATTAAGCCAAAATCCTAATTTTTCTGACTTTAATCTTGTAAATGAAACGAGTACAAAATCATACCAAGTAACATAACTATCCAAAGGAAGTTTATCGAAAGTTGAAAATTGGGTGACATATACGATGCCATCCTGTTTTCTGCAGCAGAGCCAAATGTGGTCAATGGGATGTCAGCCCTTTCAACAACCTCCAGATTTTCCAGATGTGTATTGGTTTGAAAGTAAGACATTGAGACATCAAGCAAGGGATTTGGATATTGTTTCTGCTTGATGACAGTGTTTATTAGATGCACTGTTAGGTGCACCTAACTATAATATAAACAATTTCTTGATTTTCAAATGTAAGAATATCGTCAAAAAATCTA
>DATEOO010000147.1:0-2260 GCA_035274085.1 Candidatus Nitrosocosmicus sp. | reverse complement strand
GATTTTTAATTAAAATTAGATTTGGATATATTAAAAATATAAAATATATTCTGCAATTCGGAACCAAATTACAAAATCCTTGACCATTATCATATTTTTACCAATTTTATCAATAGATCTCTTGGGTCCAAATTTATTGATTTTAATTTTTTCTAAACTAATACGATACGTTAGCATCATAATTGTAGATACTTTATAAATAAAATCTATTGCCCAAATCAAAAAAAAGATCTAGATTAAATATAGTTTCTTTATAAAATCAAAAAAAGGAAAACGGATGAACAATCTTTGTCATTTAGATAAAGTTAATGAACAAATCACTACATGCGAACTATGTCCTCGGCTGCTACAACATATTCGCAGAGTTAGAGACAATAGGCCACAAAGATATAGAGACCAAACATATTGGGCAAAACCTGTACCGTCCTTTGGTGATCCTAAAGCGAGATTATTGATAATTGGATTGGCGCCGGCAGCTAATGGTGGTAACAGAACGGGTAGAATGTTTACAGGAGATAGCTCTGGGGAATGGTTGATGAAAGCAATGTTTGAAACTGGTTTTGCTAATAACCCCAATAGTGTATCTATTGATGATGGATTACTTCTATCCGACGCATACATTACCTCTATAGTCAAGTGCGCCCCTCCAACAAACAAACCCACTAATTCTGAAATCTCTAATTGTTCCTTATATTTGAAAAGTGAGCTAAATCTGTTAAAAGGTACTGTAGTCGTAGTCATAACCTTAGGCAAAATGGCTTTTGATACGTATTGCAAATTGAATGATATAAAGGGACTATACTTCAAACACAATAGTGTTTATCAAATAGATTCTAATAAGACTTTGATCGTTTCTTATCACCCTAGCAGGAGAAATACCAATACTGGGACTTTAACGTGGCCTATGTGGATTCAAATATTTGAAAAGGCAAAATCGATTCTTGATGCCAAGTTATAGGTTATAGTAACATATGTCATCATTAAGAATAATTGTATTAACTATTGACCAAATGATTATTTTAGTAAGATGCAATCCCTATATCTGTGTAAATCTTTGAATCTACCAAGAATACCAATTCGAGGAAACAATAGATTCTTATTTTGCCTATTTGTTAATCTGTCAAGATGTCTTTTGAAAGCATTGTCTGCTTGAATACTTAAAGAAGTATCAAATTGCTCAATGACTGTCCAGGTGCAGTACCAAATCTAAAAATAGTTTTTATCCTAAAGGGTATTTACGTTTGGCCCAGTCTATGATAGATCCGTCATAAAGTCTTACATTGTCAAAACCTGCCTGTTTTAGTTGCAAATAAGTGTGTGCAGCTCGAATTCCAGAATGACAATAGCAAATTATTTGTTTGTCATGGGTAATACCTATTTTTTCGAAATCTTGTTTTAATTCCTCAACATCCTTGATCATTTTTCCCATATCCCCTATTCCCTCTTCATAATTATGCAGGATTGATCCTGGGATTCTTGCGTGAAAATGCTCTTGGGGGGTGCGTGCATCTATGATGATGGTCTCAGGCTTGTCTTTCTCTTGACAAATGAATTGTGCATCAGCTCGTTCGGTTGTTTTAATGTGCGCAACAAATCCTCGGTTTGATTTTGGCGATAAATCATTGGATTTAAATTCTTTTGTAACGGGGTACCCACTTTGTAACCAGCTTTCAAAACCAATGTCTAGAATCTTTACATTGTTGTGACCAAAATAAATAAGTGTCCAAACAATTCTTGCAAGTGATGGATCTGGGTATTCACCGTACACAATAACTACTTTCGTATCGTCAATACCCATCCTAGTAAATATTCGTTCAGCTGCTTGTGGTGCAATTACCAAGTGAGACCCATTTTCATCTGTTGATATCACCTTTTCTATACTCAACGGTATAGCATTTTTAATATGGCTGAATCTGAAGGATATACTTCCCCTGGAATCAATTATTATCAAATTCTCATCGTCTAGGTGTGAGGCCAACCATCTGGCATCTACTGTCATATTCATTTATAAAAATTCACTTATAATAGACTAAGCGTGTTATATTTCTTTAGCCCTTAATTTCTACAATCTTGAGATAGTTTTATGGACTTTACAATAGGTTTTATATGCGTCCTTCTCATTTTCCCATATATCCATGGCTTCAGGTAAATATGATGAAAAATCATTACCTCATCATGGTCTTCATCTACATAAGAATACTCAGTTATTATATGGAGCTGAAAACGCGGTAGGAAAGGGCGTAGAATTTATGAAAAATGT
>DATEOO010000146.1:0-4893 GCA_035274085.1 Candidatus Nitrosocosmicus sp. | reverse complement strand
CTCTGAGTAACTCAAGTGATAAGATATATCGACTTTTATAGTGCTTCACAAAAAAAGTCCATACACCACATTCAGGTATAACTGCTGCAATATACACATGATGGATCCTTCGATTAACAAAATGCTGAGTTAAATCCTATCGTAGTTATTTTGATTGTCAAGATAGTTCAAATATATTCTCGATTATGGTCAAGTGGGGATTTAACCCCATCATTATATCTAGATGTTGCTTTCATTGTTAGTTAAGGGCCGTTTGCGATAATGATATTAAGTTATTTATTGCCCATTTTGTATCATCTTATTTTATCAAAAAGTTTGGTGAAGAACCTTTGCAGTTGCTTTTATTAGCTAGATTGGGTCAGTTCGTCGCAGGGTCATCATTGTGATACTCAGACTGGAGCAGCTAATTACTTCATCCCCAAATACATCTTTTTTCTAATAGTATTTAGACATCTTTATTCGTTTTAATCGATTTAAGGTAAGAATTCATAGAATAATCAACTCTTTATCAAATGAATTAAAGTTATAAGAATCAAAGTATTTTCCATTTTTTCCATTTTTCCTTTTGACAATGCATAAACTATCCTCTATTCTTACCCCAAATTTATTTTCCAAGTATATGCCTGGTTCTATAGTTATCGTCATATTTTCTTGGATCTGACTATTTACTTTGGACCTTATCCAAGGTGATTCGTGTACCTCTAACCCGATCCCGTGACCGGTTGAGTGAATAAAATATTCTCCATAGCCTTCCTTTTGAATTGTATCTCTGCAAGCTGTATCAATCAATGCGAAATTATCGGTTTCTGATAACTGTCTAACTCCGTTTTCCTGAGCAGCTTTTACAACCTGATATACACTCTTCATCTTATTTGATATTTTTCCTATTCCAATAGTTCTGGTCGCGTCAGAAACATAATGATCATAACTTAAAGTAATGTCTAGCACAACAAATTCATCTTTTCCAATTTTTCTTCTGGACGTCTCAGCATGTGGAAAAGAGCTTTGGGATCCACTTGCAATTATTAATGGATTAGAGGTAAATTGATAAAAAGGGAATTTGGCACCCATTTTCATGGCTTCATATACTAATATGGCCTGAATTTCTTCTTCGGTCCTATTTACTTTAATTTCTTTGGTAGCAACTTCAAAAAGTCTATCAATTATTTTAGATGCTCTTCTTATATTGTCAATTTCTTGTTCATCTTTTATTTCCCTTAGTTTTTCTACTGGATTATGTTCAGCTATTATAATCCTATTTCCCATTTTTTTACCAAGTTCTTTGATGATATAATGATTATTATTACTATAGAAAACTTCATAATTTTGATTCAATTGGTTAAATAAAGAGTCAGTTAAGGTTTTACCCCTTTCTGATGAAATTACATCACAATATTTTGACATTCTTAAAGCACGTGAGTACTCTAGTTTTGGGACTATTAATTTTGATAAAGTTTCTGAGATAACATAGATACCTTCCCCCCAAAAACCAGTAAGATAGAAAATGTCTTCGGGCTTATCAACAATCATAGCCACCTTGTTAGTCTTCCTTTGTTTTTCTCTCTGAGCAGTTATGAGATTATATAATTTCTCTCGTCTATTTTGAAGCCGGTTCAAATACCTTTTCTCATACAAAACCAAAATAAATGAATTACTTATAAATAACGGCAAGGCTTCCTGTAATTTTGAAAGTTACCATGGAATACCTAGTAATGTTGCCAGGACCGACAAATGTTCCTAACAGAGTCATGAATGCTATGTTGGCTCCCATAATTAATCATAGAAGTGAAGATTTTAGAATACTGTATAAATCGATCATAGAAAAAACCCAAAAGCTATTTCAGACACAAGGTGACATTGTATTATTATCTTCCTCTGGTACCGGTGCAGTAGAGGCGTCAGTAGTAAACCTAATAAAAAAGGATGATAAGGTGGTAATACCTGTAAATGGTGAATTTAGTACAAGATTAGCAGATTTGATTGATAGTTGGGGAGGCAAATCTATTAGAATCGAAGCCCCTTTTGGTGAAAATCCTCCAATTGAAAAATTCGAAGAAGTTTTTGACAATCATAAGGATATCAAAGCACTGTATGCAGTTTACAATGAAACTTCAACCGGAACGACAATTAGGTACATGGACAAGTTGGGTGACTTATGCTCAAGAAATGATTGTTTCTTTATCGCAGATTCAGTATCTATATTAGGTGGTGATGAATTGCCGGTAGATAAATGGAATATCGATGTATGTCTCACAGCATCTCAAAAGGCAATAGCAGCTCCTCCCGGAGTTTCCCCGATTTCCATAAGTTCAAAGGCTAAGAAGTATATACAAGAGAATACTGCACCGATACTCTATTTTAACCTCAAGAGGTATTTTAAATATTATCAGGAACATTATGAAACACCTTTTACCCCTGCATTACCGTTGTGTTATGCATATGATGAAGCCCTCAATCTGATATTTGAAGAGGGATTAGCCAATAGGATTGAACGACACAGAAGATGTGCGGATGCCTTTTACGAAGGTTTGGGAGCAATGGGATTGACACCTTATGCAAAACCCGATGCGCGCAGTAACGTCGTTATCGCAGTTAATTATTTGCCTGGAATAGACGACAAAAAATTCAGAGATCTCTTGTCTAATGAATTTAAGGTCTTAATAGCAGGAGGGTTTGGAAACCTCAAGGGTAAAGTTTTCAGAATAGGATCAATGGGGGAAGTTAACAAGTATCATGTAGTTAGGACATTGTCCGCTATAGAGTCTGCATTAAGAATGATGAACATCGATGTACCATCCGGTGCCATCAATAAAGCAATTGCAAAATTATGAAAACATTCTTTTTATTTTATTGTCAAACTTAATATAGGGAAAATTAATAGCGAATTTTATGACATTGGAAAAAGGTTCTCTTATTCTACTTGATTATACTGCTAAGATTAAAGATAGTAATGAGATTTTTGAAACAACTAGAGCGGATGATGTTAAAAATAATCCCGACTATGATCCAAATAAAAAATATGAACCACGATTATTGGGTGTAGGAGAAGGATGGGTACTAAAAGGCTTAGACGAAGCCTTACTAGAATCAAGTATCGATACACCGCTAAATATTGAAATTCCTCCTGAAAAGGCATTTGGGGAACGAGATCCATCTAAAGTACGTATGATCCCGTTACGTAAACTCGGTGAAAAGGCAAATGAAGTAAGTATTGGAGACGTAATAGAATTAGATGATAGAATTGGAATCATTCGATTTATTGGATCTGGACGGGTTCAAGTTGATTTTAACCACAAGTATGCAGGAAGGACCCTTGTTTATTCTGCAAATATTGTAAAAAAACTGGAAGACGACAATGAAAAAATTTCGAACCTTATTAGGCGAAGGTTACCCATAGATTTAACGGAAATTAAATATGAAAACAAAGGATCTGATCTAGAAATATCACTCCCTGAAAATACATTCTTGATAGAGGGTATTCAAATTATCAAAAGAGGAATATCAACAGATATTTTCAAATTTATACCCTCCTTAAAATCCATAGTATTTTTAGAGAAATACAATAATTCTGCTTCAACCCCAGAGAGACCCTCTGAAGCTGAAAATACTGATTCCAGTCTGGATAATGAAACTAGTAATAATAAAGCCGATAAGGATACGAAAGAAAATACCGAGATAGATGAAAAATCTACTAAGGACAGCACAAAATCTAAAAAGGAAAAATCCTAACTTTATTATTGTCACTTTATTCGTCTTTGGACCATTTTTTAATCTAAAATCTCTAGTTCATTTAGAATGTCTTGATATTCTGAAGAGCTAATATCAAGTCTGTTTAAGATGGTGTACCTTTCAGGTCGGATTTTCTTTGCAAGCAACAAAGCTTCTATAAGTTGATCTTTATCTACATTTATTCCCTTCGAAGTAGTGGGGGCACCAATTCTCTTCAGAGAGTCTTTGATCTCCAACCAATCCAAATTATGCAATTTGGCCATAATTATAGTTCCAATCCCCACCCTTTCACCATGTAATCCACATTTATTTTCAGTTATGTATTCTAGTGCATGGCTGAAGAGATGCTCCGACCCCGAACATGGCCTGCTGCTTCCAGCTATACCAGCCGCTACCCCAGAGCTTATTAATCCTTCAACTATTGTCCTTGTCACTTGAACTGTAATTTCGCTTTTGATAATTTTCTTTGAAATGTCCATAACCATTAGAGAACCTAGATGGGCCAGCTTTGCTGCATACTCACCATAGTACTCGTTATTATAATCTCTAGCTAGTTCCCAGTCTTTTGTGGCTGTTGTCTTTGCAATTAAATCTCCACATCCACTTGCAATTAACCTATAGGGAGCATTTGAAATTATATCTAAATCACCTATTATCTCAATAGGCGTATCTGCCTTTATAGAATATGGTCTATCATTTCCCTTAAGCGAAACAAAAGGACTAGATATTCCATCATGTGAGGCTGATGTGGGGATACTGACAAACGGGACTCTCAACCTTGTCGCTATCATTTTTCCTAAGTCTATGCATCTTCCTCCTCCCAAGCCTATTATGATGGAGATTTTCCTATCATTTAGTAGGTTGGTAACCGAGTCGACTTGTTGGAAGGATGCTTCATTTGCAATTACCCATTCAAATTGGAGATTGCTTTCGGATAAACTCTCTTCAATAATCTCCGATACCTTATTTTTAACGTTATTACCAGAGATGATCGCAATTTTATCAATATCCTGGCCACTATTCTTGATGAACTCTCCTGTATTCTTTAAAATATTGTTTCCTATTATTACCTTCCTAGGTAATTGCATTACATGAGTCAAGTGAAAACTCATTTATTCATAAATAATTGAGAAAATTTGTGAAAAAAACTAGAAAAGTTTTTTT
>DATEOO010000145.1:0-3813 GCA_035274085.1 Candidatus Nitrosocosmicus sp. | reverse complement strand
CCAAATTCACCATAAAATTCAGTAATAGCTTGGGTCTCTATACCTCCCAAAAGTAGTTTATCCAAAGCATTTGAACCAGTAGTACATCGCAATAATGATTTTCTTTTTTCTAATGCAACATCTGCAGTAACGAATTCTTTGTCTAAAAGATTAGAATCTCGTAAAAGTTGTTGGGCAGCAATAATGAACGCTGCTGCACTTTCTTTTGAGGAGTTGATCTCCACAGAAAGTTCTTCTGAACTTGCAACTGCGAGGTCCATGACAGTTAGTACACCTGCATCACGTAATTTTTTTGCAGTAGTTGGACCGATACCTGGAATATCTTGTATATCTAAATCATCAATAATAGTAGGAACAGGTTTTGATTCTAAATCGTTATCAGAAATTTCAGGGCTTTCACTGGAAAGGGCACTTACAACATCTTCGTCCTTTATTCTTTCACTATTTCTTTTTTCGACCATATTCTACTATATGTACTTTCTGTTATATTAAATAATTGACTACGACTATAATTGTGACCAAATCTTACTATTGCTATTTTTCATCTTCCTCAAAAATCAAAAGTTCATCACCTTTGAAATTCTTAAAGGAATCAGTAATACCCAACAAATTATTGTTGTAGAAAATATCGCTTACTATTTTATCTTTGATGGTCAAGACAATAGTATTAATCTTAAATATTTGAATTGTCAAAGGAAACTTACTTTGGAATAGCTCATTGTCAATTTTTATGTCAGCAAATCCGTTTATTGAAGTATTTGAAAATTGATTAAAAGTAACATAAGAGTCGTTGCTATTTTTAAAATTGAATATTTCTATAAAATGTTTGTCGATACCATTTACGGTAAGCAATTTAAAATTGGCATTAAAATCTGTAACTAAACCTCTTGATACATTCAAAGACCAAATTCCTGAAACCAGTTTTTGAAAATTATGGAATACAATTGATTCAGAAGTTTGATTCAGAGATGTAGGAGAGGTAGGAGATCCGGATAAATTTTGGTTTATCTGTCTATTATCAGGGAATAATACAGTGGACAGTAATCCTTTTGTATAAAATGTATTAGAATTGTTGATCGGTGGTAACCCCTCTTCAATTCCTCCCCCACCATCATCTGTTTGAGTATCAACAGACAAAAGTAAATCATTATAATTCATGCCTTCTGCCAATCCTGTCAATCCTACATAATTCCAGAATTTAAGTTCCTGATTTGCAGATGGTGCAACTAATCCATGATCAGAGGAGACAAACGATAAGAAAAAAGCAAAAATCAAGGCAAGAGGAAGTAATAAAAACAAAAGAGAAAGAAAAGAGAAGCGATTGCCCAAATTTATTTCTTAATAAAATTCATAATATAAATTGTTATTGTACTGAATTGATCAATTATTTTGAATCTATATATCCAACGGTTATGTAAATTTGATTTTATTACATAAAACCAGATCTTAAATCGATTGTTTGTCTTTTATTTTGCTCCTGGAGGCATCATCATCATTGTATTATTCATAGCATTACCACCCATAGCCATTGATCCATTTTTGGATGGAACAAGAGAAAAGGTCATCATACCGTTAGCAGCATTGCTTTTATTTTTCAAGTAGTCATCAGTTATCTGCTGCACAATAGGTTTGGTCATCATATAATGAACAACATCTGTTGTTTTGTTATTTCCATCAACCATAAGTGTATTGGTTACGTCTTCTCCATTTGCATATCCCTTATACCCACCTGCAGCAGAAAGCTCGCTTGGTTTTGGAACATGAACCTCCTGATGGACGAATACAGTGTTTTTAGGGTCACTAATTCTCTTTGGATCATAGTTAAATGGCATAGTAAAGTTGATCGAATTTGGTGCTTTATTATACGTTATATTGCCTATTTCATCATAATAGGAAAGGACCTTTACCGGTATTTCTTTTCCATCAACATTCAAAGTTTTATCTTTAGACGCTCCGATACTCAACCATCCATCAAACACAGGTTGTTGATCATCTGGAATTATTGTACGAGAATAATCAACGGTAACAATTCGGACTATGAAATGGTATAGACCCCCTTCCAAGAATATGGGCCCCGATGCCACAACCGGAGATTCTGGTCTACTAGTATAGGCATTCAATATTGGATCAAGGTCACCAGATACGGTTATATGACTCTGATTTCTAGGTTGCATTTGTAATATCAAGTTTCCATCAGGATTGAAAAACCAGTCTGCCAATATTTGCTTGCCATCCTTTTCTATCGTGATGAAGTATGTTACCGCTTTAAAAGTTTGATTATCATTTGAGTCAGTTAATCTGAACTGAACTGAAGGTTTTTCGCCCAAATCCTTTATTGTTTCTGTAGTTACTATAGGAGGATTCATTTTTATCAATAAATCGGCTTTTCGGTCACCTAAAGAAGCAGACAATTGCTCCATGAAAAGTCCATCACCATATACACTCTTAGATAGAATAGAAAAAGTTAACAAAGGGCTAGATATTAAAATAGAAATCAAAATTATCGACAGTAGAAGCTTCATAAAATAAAGTAGTAATGTTGACTATATAATTATTATTGATAGGATAATAATAAAAATTATATCGACGAAATAACCCCGTCTATATATCATGATCCGATTGATATTTACCATAATACTAGTCGTTTTTATTCTTCAATCCATTGTTTTAGGATCGATTGGAACATCAACTATGAAATCGGCCTTAGGTCAACCAGCTCAACCAGCTCAACCAGCTCAACCAGCTCAACCAGCTCAACCAGCTCAACCAGCTCAACCAGCTCAACCAGCTCAACCAAGTATCGATCCAGGTAGCTACAAAACAGTAAACTACTATGCAAGATTTAATTGCGGTACAATTGGTGACGATAAAGGTCCATTGAGACCCGGAAAATATGATTCTGATATCACGATATTTAACAAAAAAAGCTATCCAATAACCGTAATTTGGAAACCTATTGCAATAGATCAGCAAGTCAAGAATAATTTCAACATTCTAAATATTCCTTCAGAAAACATTGCCAGCATCAATTGTGCAAAAATATTTCCAAATCAAGAAGATAAAAATAATGCTACTACTAATTCCATATCTGCTTTTTCTAAAAGATTCACAGAGGGTATTATAAAACTAGAAATCAGTATTGATAACGGATTATTGGTAAATAACTTTCTAAATAATCAGAATGCGAATATTATTGTAAACGAATCCGATATTGGTAATCTAATTAACGTGGATGTACTTCACACAGTGAATACTTTGGATGATTTAAACAAAGAAGTGGTATATCTAAAAACAGATTTTTCAATTCTATCAAAGGATAAGAATAAAATGAATAATTTCACGGCTGTCTTCCATATCGATCCTGATGAAATTGTTGATCCATTGTCAATGATAAAGAAAAAGATCTCAGACAATAATACAAATCAGAAAATTGATATCAATGGTTCTGAAATATTACTCAAAGACACAGATATTATCTCAAATACATTGACGGATAACCATGCACTAACTGTCCAACGAGTTGACCCAATTATTTCATAGGAAAAAGTCTCGTTTATCACCATTGATAATCATCGGAGATAATCTTGTCAGCAATGGTAAAACATCATTGATTCACTCAATTAATTAACTAATGTCGTTGATAATCAATTAATATTACATTAATTTCTAGTGTTATTTATAAATATTTTAGTTCACACCTTATATATTTGGTGGACGAAGATATGCTGATAGTAAAATGGCACAAATGCCTGCATTAATTCCAAAGGAAGTAGAAATCCAGAGGCTAAAAAAGATCTATTTAATGGTCATTAT
>DATEOO010000144.1:0-12260 GCA_035274085.1 Candidatus Nitrosocosmicus sp. | reverse complement strand
TGTACCTACAAAAAAGAACCAACGAATTCTGGAGCTATTATGCTAAACCCTTCTCAAGCAATAGCAATTGCTAAACTTGGAAGGAAGGCTAAATGCACAGAAGCCCTCATCGTAACCGGTGAAAGACCAGAAGTCAAATATAAAGAAGCTAAAAGGTGGCTCACATCACTTGGACATACTAATCTGACTGAATTATTGGCCGATTTGAGTGAAAAAATAATTTCACAGACGGGGATGTTACCTCATACTAATGCTGGTAGCCTTACAAAAAAGGAGATGTCCATGTTAAGATCTACAAACGCAAGTTTGGGTATGATGCTAGAAAGTTCGAGTGAACGATTGACTAATAAAGGGAAAGCTCATGAAAACGCACCAAGTAAGAATCCCAAAGTAAGGTTAAAATCCTTAATTTCTGCTGGCGAGCTTAGTTTTCCAATTACTACAGGACTCTTAATTGGCATAGGTGAAAGTTTCAGTGAAATTATCGATTCGTTGTTACTAATAAACGATATTAATAAGAAATATGGCCATATTCAAGAAGTAATTATGCAAAATTTTGTACCAAAGAAAGGAACGGTAATGGAATATGCAAATTCGCCTTCGTTTCCTTACTTTTTAAGATGTATCGCAGCAGCTCGAATAATTTTAGAAGGTATTAGTCTTCAAGTGCCCCCGAACCTAAGTCCTAATGTTTATTCTAACTATCTTGACGCCGGAATCAATGACTGGGGAGGCATTTCGCCAATAACAGCCGATCATGTAAATCCAGAATCTCCTTGGCCAACTATTGAAGATGTTAGCGCATTAACTAGAGAAAAAGGCTTTAGATTAAGAGCGAGGTTGCCTGTGTATCCAAAATATATAATTAATACGGAGCTTTCATGGAAATTTGTGCACAAAGACCTTAAAAACTATATAGAACCGTTGATAGATAAATACGGCTTGGTCAGAGAGGGGTTTATCAATAATGAATATTGAGAATATTTTTAGTATTATCGATCCTGAAATCTCTTCGATCCTAGAGGGTGCTTTGGACGGGAAAGAGATTTCGTTCCGGGATACGCTAAAACTTTTAGATGCAACAGGACTAAGTCTGTCTCTAATAACACTTGTTGCTGATGAGTTAAGAAGGCGGGCAAACGGGGAAATCGTAACTTATGTTATAAACAGAAATATTAACTTTACAAATGTATGTATAAAACAGTGTGGTTTTTGTGCGTTTAGCAGAGATTTTAGAGTTGAAGAGGGGTATCTTTTACCAATCGAAGAAATAGTAAGGAGGGCCAAGGAAGCATCACAGTTTGGTGCGACTGAAATATGTATTCAGGCGGGGTTGCCTCCCAAAATGGATGGATTTTTTTATGTAGATTTGTGCAGGGCCATCAAGAAAGAATTGCCCGATATACATATCCATGCTTTTTCCCCAGAGGAAATATTGTACGGATCGAGTTTGTCTAATACCAAAGTTAAAGAATATTTAAAAATGCTCAAGGAAGCAGGATTAGGTAGTCTGCCAGGCACTTCCGCCGAGATCCTTGTGAAAGAGATACGGAACAAGATTTCTCCTGGCCGAATTAAGATAGAACAGTGGATAGACATTATTACTACAGCACATAAGCTTGATATCCCCACCACTTCCACGATAATGTATGGACATATTGAGAGCAACAATGATATTGTTTCTCATTTAGAGATAATAAGAAATATTCAAAAACAAACCGGAAAATTCACTGAATTTGTTCCCTTGAGTTATGTGCACTACGATGCTCCGATGTCTAGCCATGATTTAGTCAAGGATATAAGGCCCGGTGCGGATGGTCTGGAAATTTTGAAAATACATGCAATATCACGAATTTTTTTTAATAATTTCATCCGTAATATTCAAGTTTCCTGGGTCAAAGAAGGGTCTAAATTGTCACAGATTTTGCTTAATGCCGGAGCAAATGACTTTGGAGGCTGTCTGATTAACGAAAGCATATCAACTTCTGCAGGATCGCAATATGGACAATTTATGAGACCGGTGGATATGCGTAAAATCATCAAAGCGGCGGGTAAGATACCTGCTCAGAGAACATCAAAATACGAAATAATAAAAGATTTTAGAACCAGAGAGGAAATTGAATCAGAAAATTCCCTAGATAAAATTAATCCTGATATCTTCGGATCTTATAATGAGTTGATAAAATTAAATCGGTTTAGGTTTAAAAAAGACTAGAGTGGGTACACAGGTAAAGGGTTTCTCGTTCTTACATCTCATTTCATTACAGCGGATATAACAAAAATATTTATATCTTATCCCTAAACATTAAGTAAAATTTGCAGTTTGATGATAGCAACGAAGGATTTAGAACCGATATCTTGAGAGGATTATCTAATCCTGTTCAGAAATCAATCCCTTCTAAATATTTGTACGATAGTAAAGGTTCTTACTTATTTGAACAAATAACTGTTCAGCCTGAATATTATCCAACTAGAACTGAAAATAGTATACTAGTAGAATATTCTCACGAAATCATAAAAAATATTCCAAAAGAAATCATTTTGATAGAGATGGGAAGTGGTAGTTCAAAAAAGACCAAACATCTTTTCGACACTATTCTGGAGAGACAGGATAAACTATATTACTTTCCAATTGATATTTCATTCAATTTTTTGGATTCTGTGGTAACTGATTTGGAAACACAAAATGAGAATATTATGATCAAGGGAATACCTAATGATTACATTAATGGTATCAAAGATTGTAACAATATCTTGTTTGAGAATAATCTTAAGTTTGATTCATTTTCTAATCTTATAGTTTTCTTTGGTTCTAGCATAGGAAATTTTGAACTAAACGAAGCTAGAGATTTTTTAAGAGCTTTACGTCTTAATATGAATGATAAGGACTTTTTGCTTGTTGGTTTTGATATGCTTAAAGATGAATTTCTTATTGAATCTGCTTATAATGATAAAGCAGGTTTTACAGCACAATTTAATTTGAACTTACTATCCCGAATGAATAGAGAGTTGGGCTGTAATTTTGATCTTCGGCAATATTATCATTATGCATTTTTTAATAAGGAAAAAGAACGTATTGAAATGCATCTCAAATCCAATTTGGATCAAGAAGTTAGAATATCAAGTGCTGATAAAACTTTTCATATAGATAAGGGTGAAACTATTCATACCGAAAGCTCTTACAAATATAGCCAAGGCAAAATCCAAAAATTAGCTTCAAGATCTGGTTTTTCAGTGATGAAGTTATTCCATGATAGTAATAATTGGTTCAATCTCGTATTGTTAAAACCTTGTTGAGCCTTTAACGATCTCTTAATCTTGGAATGATTCAAATGGTTAATGGAATAAGTCAGTTGACTAATAATTGTAAATGTTGATTGACTAGAATTTGACCAGCAGGATGAAATTGATATCTATTAGACATGCTTACATCGTTTATTGTCACAATTAGATAAATCACTGACTGATACTATATATTTATATTTAAAATCGTGAGACGGGTCACTATTTTATCGATATGGTTGAGTTTAGATCGGATCTTTTTGTATACGAAACGAAACATCATTTTTAATGAAGAGGTGATTACTCTGAATTTTTAATACAAGACGATTAATTCATTTTGTCCACTGTTTGAACACTATATTTAGTAATTAAGCTCAAGATAATCTGAAATCTATTCAAATACAAATTGCTAATCCCAAAAAAACCCTTACTACTCAAAGAATCATAAATACCTCTAAGTATCGAAAGGTTATGAGAAAATAAAATCCACACATACCATTGGTCTATTAATTTGGCCCTGAGAAAGGGGAATCGTTCCAAGTCTGATAAATACTTTGTATACGTTCTGTTGCATCAATTTCTCTAAAGATTCTTCTTACCGATTCAGAAACCAATTCCTGCCATCTGGGGTTTCTTTCAAGAATGAATTTCCGAATTATCGTTCCTTTGAATATATTTTCTTGAAATAACTGTGGTTCTTTGATGATTAAAGTTTCATTTTTGATCAGATTTTTTACAAAATTATTTCCCGTATACAGAACCTTAAATGGCGGACTTACAGATTTAATATTGCTAAACCATCTCGAATTGTTTTCATCATCATTGGCATTAACCATGAATACTTTTGACATGTCAATTTTTGATTCGATAAGTGTATCTCTAATCATCCAGACCCTTTCGCCAGCGGTAAACGGATTTTTTGGGGTGTAATTGGCTTGAGAGCTTCCGATGACGATAATTATTTCTCCATTTTCATTTAATATTTGACGAACTAATCCCAAGTGTCCTAAATGAAAAGGTTGAAATCTTCCAATCATTGCAGCCGCCTTCAAGCTCATTGCCAACCTATCCTAATCATAAACAATATAATTTTTATTTCAGGATTTAGTATTTGTTGATTTAATATCCGTGAATTCAGCTTTTTGATTTTCAATCTCGACTCTTTCAATCTTCTTAAAAATTGGAGTAATATCCTTGTCAATATCATGGCCTTGAAAAATTTTTAGTTCGGATGCTGAATACCATTCTTGGCTTGCTAAATTATCTTGGAATCCTAATTGTTTCCAAATTATCTCAGCTGATGTAGGAATAAATGGGAACAACAATATTGCGAGTGCCCTTACTGCATTAGCAGAGATCCATACTGAATTATTAGAATTCTGAGGTGCTTTCCAAGGTTCTTTAGACTGAAAATAATGATTAAAAAAAGAGCTAAACTGCAAGATCATTTTCATGGCCTTGTCTATTTCGTTACCAAATATCAATTCGCCTACAGCATAAGCGACCTGCTTGACTTCCATTAATGCTTGTTCATCTAAACCATCCAAAGTAGTATTTAAAGGGATTTTTCCATTAAAATGTTTCTTAGTAAAGGAAAGTGTGCGATTGATAAAGTTCCCTATGTTTGATATAAGCTCATTATTAATTTTTTCATAAAAACTATCCCAGTCAAAATTAATATCAGATTGCGAATAAGGGATAATGGTAGAAAAATAGAATCTAAGATAATCTGGGTTAAATGACTTTACAAATCCTCCCAATGATATAGACCAATTCTTACTCTTTGATAATTTTCTATTTTGAAATAGTAAATGGCCTCTTGTTATGATTTTATCAGGCAATTTATATTGGCTATTAATTCCAAGCCTAATCGCTGGTAGAAAGAGGTAATGATGGTAAATAATATCCTTTCCTATAAAATGGATTATTTCAGAATCGTTCCAGAGTTTATTGCCATCTTTCTCAAGAACGGTCTCTGCAAAAGTATTAAAAGAAGAAATATAGCATAGGTGATTATCAAACCAACCATAAAATACTTTGTCTCCATAATTTTGAATTCCTTCAATCTTTGGAATAGGTACTCCCCAACTTAAATCTCTGGTGATATCCCAATCCTGCAATCCAGTACTTATCCAATTTAACACATATTTTACTACATCTTCTTGTAAATTCTTGTTATTAGTAAGCCAGGACCTAAGGGAATTCTCAAAATCAGATAATTTAAAAAAATAGTGAAGACTTTCCTTTTTAATAGGGGGCCTTCCACACAGGATACATTTTGGGTCAAGAATTTGTTCGGGGACTCTGCCGCATGATTCGCATAAATCAGAATACTGATTATCCGAATTGCAGAAAGGGCATCTTCCGATCACATATCTGTCTGGTAAGTACTTGTCATCAAATGAGCAAAAAAATTGAATAACAACTTCTTCCTTTGTATGATTATTTTTATATAATTCAATAAATACATCCTGGACAAATTTAATATTTTGAGATGAACTAGTTTTTGAGAAATAATCAAACTTAATGTCTATAGAAGCAAAATCCTCTTTATCCCTTTCATTCCATTCTTTCACATATTCTTCAGGTGTTTTGCCCTCTTTTTCGGCCCTTATCAAAATAGGAGTTCCGAAATCATCAGTAGCACAAATGTGATAAATCTTGGTACCTGTCATTTTGACGAATCTCGTGAAAATATCGGCTGGCAGATATGTCGATGCAATATGTCCCAAATGAATCTGACCGTTTGCGTAAGGTAAAGCCGAAGTAACTATGAGATCCTTCTTTATTACCACCTTTGGCCCTCTGTATATTTCATTTTCTGTTGAATTGTTTTGAACATTTTGTATAGAGTCCATGGTTTTAGAATTTGGAGAAATAGCAATAGAGTTATGGTTGATGTTTTCGGACTGATCGTTCATTAGCGCCTACTTGTACTTGTCTATTTATCGAATTTAATTTAATTGTATATAAATCACATAAATCAAAAAAAACATTTATAATTTTTAATAAAGTACCATGCATTAACAGATGACATGGATAAAAGTAGCCAGTAAGGACGACATTCAAGAAGGCAGTGGTAAGGAACTTAATATAAATGGGCAGAGAATAGCCTTATTTGTATCCAAAGACAAGTATTATGCAATCGAAGCCCTTTGCAGACATCAGGATGGCTCCTTAGCACCCGGCAAGGTAAATGGCGAAGTCGTCGAGTGCCCCCTACACTTTTGGCACTACAATATTCGAACAGGTGAGCTGTTAGACTATATGGAGGGTATCAAATTGACAACTTTCCCTGTTCAGATTAGAAAAAACGAAATTTATCTAGACGTATAGTTTTTCTACAAAGATTCTTTTAAAAATGAAATTGACTAATACACTAACAAGTAGGTTAGAAGAAGTTAGCACATTCAATGATGCACTAAAAATCTACTTGTGTGGCGTCACCGTTTATGATGATTGCCATATTGGACATGCAAGAACCATAATAGTTTTTGATGTGTTAAGGCGTCTCTTAGAATCTCAAGGTTTTAAAGTGATATTAATTCAAAATTTCACTGATATAGATGACAAAATAATAGCAAGGGCCAGTAGTGAACATAGTAATGCAGAATATATTTCTCAAAAGTATACAGAGAGTTACTTTAAAGATTTTGATGCCCTGAATGTGTTAAGGGCTACAGACTATCCGAGGGTAACAGATCATATTCCTGATATTATTGACTTTATTGACAGGCTAATTGAAAAAAATAAAGCTTACGTGGGGCTAAATGGAATTTACTTTAGAGTTAGATCATACCCAGGATATGGTAAGCTTTCCAAAAAGGACAAAGATTCGATAATTTCTGGTGCGAGAATAGAAGTTGATGAAACCAAAGATGACCCAAGGGACTTTGCATTATGGAAATTTAGTTCCACCGAACCAACATGGACTAGTCCATGGGGAAATGGTAGGCCTGGATGGCATATCGAGTGTTCAGTGATGGCTTCAAAATATTTAGGAGCTAATATTGATATTCATGGGGGAGGTCAGGATCTAATATTTCCTCATCATGAAAATGAGATTGCACAATCTGAGGGATTATTTGAAACCCAATTCTCGAAGTTATGGATGCATGTAGGAATGGTAACAATTAACTCTGAAAAAATGTCAAAATCTATTGGAAATACAATAAAAATTTCAGAGATACTAAAAGAAGTTGATCCGAACGTTGTTAGGCTTTTTTGCCTTTCCTCTCATTATACAAAACCTCTAGACTATACACAGGATATTATGAGTGAAACAAAAAGCAGATGGAGCCAGATTTCGAATGCCTATTATGAATTAGAGTTTCGAACCAGAAACTCCTCTCTATATAAGAAAGGTCATTTAGTCCAACACTCGTTTCTGGAAGAGCTAGCGAATTATCTAGACTTGTTTGAAGAAAATCTCAATAATGATTTAAATTTTGCTAATGCATTAACTGTTTTTCTAAAATTCACTACAAGGATCAATAATTTTTTTTCTGATGATACTCCTGCAGATATAGAATTTTTGACGGATGCTTTTTCCATGTTAAAAAAATTTATGTTTGTATTTGGATTGGTAATACCACAGGTATCTCAGAAAGAGATTGAAGAAATAGAAGCAAAAGTATACCAAAGGAATGTGTTCCGCTCCGAAAAAAACTATTTGGAATCTGATAAAATCAGATTGGAATTGGCAAGAAGATTTAATATTGAGCTCATAGATCACAAGGAATTTACGTTATGGAAGAAGAGATCGATTGATGCCCGAACATAGAAATTAGAAATTTTTGAACTTTGATTGCTATGACTTTAAAATAGAATAACTACATAAGAATTTTTAACTAAGTAATTCCATTTAATTATATGAATAAATCTAATAGAACAAAGACCATATTCTTGATTTCTTTGTGTTCTATAGCTATTGTTTTGCTTTTTTATGTTAATGTAGCATCCGTTCAAACTACACAGAATGATTACGCAAATTATTTTGCCACCTTTACCCAAGCTTCTGCAAATCTAACCAGGGCATTTCAAGATGAGATAGGACACTGGGAATTGGGGCGTATATCTAACGCAACTATGGCTGAATTGACAAACGACTATTTGGTAAATTTTACAAAACATATGAATGAATTTAACCAAACGGAATCACCAGCCGCTTTTGAGTCTGCAAAAACCAGCCTGGTAAATTCTTTTAACAATGAGATCAAAAGTTATCAATACTTTAGGGACTATTTATTGACAGGAAATGAGACTTTAAACGGAATCTCTACCAACTTCCTATCCGAATCTCTAAAGGATGAGGCTATGGCCTTTAAGTCATTCAAAGAGGTAACTAACAAAACATCCTGATGTAAGATATATTCTCCTCTTTAAAATAAAAATTATTTTGAAAATATAGTTCCAGCTGGAATAATCGAATCTGGTGGGATTTTGCGACCAGGCAGAATAATGACTGAGGCGCCTATGGCGCTGTTATTAGAGACAACAGCTCCAAAATGATTTCTTCCTGTGTCTATTAATTCACTATTAATACTATACTGGACATTTTTTCTGGTGAGTAAAACGTTTGCCGTTCCAGAGTACCCGCCAAACCAGACATTCTTTCCTATTATGCTGTCTAAAATAACGTTATGGTGAGAAATTTTTGCATTTCCTGCAAAATATGTCTTACCTATTTCACAATTAAAGCCAATATTTGTATTATAATCAATCATGCTGTTGCGAATTAGCGAACCCATACCAATAAAGCTGCCCTTGCCAATATAGCAAGGCCCTTTGATTTTTGCAAAATCATCTATTACAACGTTGTCCTCAATGATGCATGGACCTTCAATAATTGCAGTTTTTGCTATTGTTGCCTTATTGGAAATAATTGAAAATGTTACCTCGTTCCTCAGTAGTTCCTGTATGATGTCTAGGAATTCCCATGGATACTGAAATTTGTAATATTCAATACTTTTTCGAGTAGATTTTTTTCCTATTACGGTATTACAAGGCAAGAATAGTACATTGTTATTTGTAATGAGTGTATTTTGTTGAATATGATAAGAGTTTCCAATATTGTTTTTCTCGATACCACCAAATTTATTAGAAATCCTTGATTCGCTTTTTATTAATTTGCCATATGTAATCTCATCAATTTCCTCTACGGGTATTTCCGTGGTAGATTTTATGATATTTGAAATAAAATTTAACTTTTTGGGAACAATTACAGTCTCTAAATCATACAAAGAATTGATCAATTCCACATTTCTTGTGATCAGCGCCCTTCCGAATAGGTATAAAGAACAGTTTGAAGGGATAGAACTATCAACTTCGCTCTCATTGTAATCTAAAAACGAATATGATGTGGATGAAGATTGTAAAAATACTATTTTCATTATACCTGCTATGTCTTTTGAAAATTAATATAATTGGATTTTGAAACAAGTTTCATAGTTTTTTTCTCTGAAGAGAATATCAGTCTAGTGATATGGAAGAATATTACGTAAGTTTAATACTTGTGTTTTGATATTTTTCTTGCTTCAATAAGATCAAGAAAATAAAACAAGTATGTCCTCTCATTAACTTTCAGGATCCACGGAATAAATGCCTCTTTTTTTGTCCGGAGGGTAACTTCAAAACCTTTTTTTTCTAAGACAGAACGCAATATTTGGTCATTCATATTTCTGTTGTAAACTATCTCTCGATTGTAATCGTAGGGAGTGGTTGTTATAAACAAAGAATGCGGCTTTAGAAGACGATGTATTTTGGGCAAAAGCTCATCAACGGGCAAAAATTCAACAATATTTAGCCCAAAAATCGTGTCAAATGTTTGATTCCTAAACGGGAGATCTAATATATCGGAAACTATGAACTCTATATTAGTTACATCATTTTGTTTTATTTTTTTCTTGGCTTCTCGAATAAAGGAAAACGAAGAATCTATTCCAAAAACAAATGAAAATTTTTTTGCCAGTTCCATTGTGGATAATCCTAACGCACATCCTAGGTCTAAGGCAAATCCCTCAGGATTATAAGACATATTTGAGGTCAGTTTTCGATAAACATCGGATGGTTTTATTTTCCATCTCATAAGGTGTAGAAATTTATCACTTTCAAAATTTTCATTATGAAGCCATTTGTAACTTTGGAAGTACAGGCCGTCTTCCTCGTATCGATCCTCTTTTTGATGATTCTGGTCGAAATCTAATGACAAATTTTTTAAGAAAGATTTCATCTCTACGGTCTTTGAATTTGAAAACCATTTACCAAATGTTGAAACTCGCTTTGAGGCATACTTTACTATATCGCCTATCAGTATCGCAATGCCCTCAATTATGGGAAATTTCTTTCTACACTCTGGACATATGAGAAACCCCTCATAGCACTCGTTCTCATTCAAAGGATCTGTTAAATAGCTTTCTAAATACAATGGATATTTTTTTTCTTCATGATTAATACAATAAAAGAATTTAAAATTTAAAAGCGAAGTTTTCAATGATCTTATTTTTTTTCATTCTATTATAGATGTTTGTCTAGCACTCCAAATTGTCCAAGGAAATAATTTATTCGGAACTACTAGATGGATGCAAATCTATAAGCTACATTAGTTCAAACAAAAAAAGCAGAGAATGCAAAAGCTACCTGATATGTTTAGGAATCATCATTTCATTAAGGTAGGTACAAAGCATAAATAAAAAGGTATGATCTTATGACACTTTTGCAGAAGAACATTTACATTTTGGCGTTATAGTCAATGTTCAATTACAGGCAAATCTCGTTTATTTCAAAATGTATGGCAATGCGATTGAAAGAACAACTACTATTACCATACCATAAGTCAGTATTTTTGATGCATGCTTGATAATCCCTTTTTTGTTCTGAGTTTTCTTATCAATCAACGAATTATACAGTTGGCCTCCATCAAGTGGACCAATTGGCAAAGCATTAAAAATTGCCACATTGAAATTTATGAACCAAAGCCAGAAGAATAAGCTAGCAGGTATAGTGTAGTATGAACCAAATATTGGAGAGGTATATTTGTCGGCCATAAAGTCAGAATAAGGCACCATACCTTGTACGAAAGTTGGTGGAGCAAGCAAACCTAATGGTGACGTATAAATCATAGAGTTGTATCGATCCAATACTTCTTTTGGATCTGCAACTGGAGTGATGGAAACCCCTAAGATTCCCTTTCCAGGCTCTCTTTGTGGAGGAAGTGTAGCTTGTTTTGTCGATTTCGCTCCATTCTCATCTATAATTCCTATAGTAACCAATTTTCCCAAATTTGCGTTTAAGTTATCGTTTAGTTGAACGGGATTTCGAATCTGGTTGTTCTGAATCTGTTGTATTGTAGTCCCCTTGTCAAGACCTATAGATTCCGCAAGAGAACCTTTATTGACATTTGTTACAACTACCCCGTACAATGCAGGGTCCATAGGCTTTGTTATTACCAAACTAGAAGTTATCAAAAGTATGACGCCTAAAGAAATAACGGCTAATACTATGTTTGTCATAGGACCGGCTGTCAGGATAGAACTTTTCTGTTTGGTTGAAATCCTATTAAGTTCGTCTCTTTCAATATTCACGAATGCACCAATTGGAATGCCTAAGAATAACACTAGCCCAGTAGATTCGACCTTAACCCCGTAAACCCTAGCGATTATTCCGTGCCCCGCTTCATGAACTATTATAGTAACCACCAATGCCACCCATCCTTCCCATATTGGCAAATAAGGATTTAGGCCCGGAATCAACAAATTGGCCTGAGGTCCAACTCCACGAGCCCCCTCTCTAATAGTTTCACTCGAAAATAGTGCAGCAACAGAGCCTATGATTAGGAATAAAGCCATAATCGTAATAAGGGGCATCAAATAAGTATTGAATTTTGCATAAAACCTTGCAGCCCTCGTCTGTGAAATCTTATCAAAGAACTTTAACCCGTAGGGTGTATGAATTAATATAAGTGGTAAATGAAGATCAAA
>DATEOO010000143.1:0-3581 GCA_035274085.1 Candidatus Nitrosocosmicus sp. | reverse complement strand
AATTGGTGGAGGATATCTTGTATGGCTGTGGTTAAGGGAAAGTTACAGTTGGATCTTTGGTGCAGTGGGCGGTTTTGTTTTGTTCATGTATGGAGTGATACCAACCTTCCAAAAGGCACATTTTTCCAGAACTTACGCAGCTTATGGTGGAATCTTTATTATAATGGCTATAGGTTGGGGTTATTTTTTTGAAGGAATAGTTCCTGACTTTTACGATATACTTGGAACTATAATTGCGATAATTGGTGTTATCATCATATTCTATTATCCACGTAAAGAGGAAGGAAAAATTGGAATCGATTCAACAAGTTGATTTTGGTATTAAAGTAGTGGGAACAACATTCGGACTGTTTGTAGTCGCTGCCCTTTTAGAAATTGGTGGAGGATATCTTGTATGGCTGTGGTTAAGAGAAAGAAAAACAGTGGCCTTAGGTGTTATCGGAGGAATAATTCTTTTCATTTACGGAATAATTCCCACACTTCAGCCTTCTAACTTTGGTAGAGTATATTCAGCTTATGGTGGAATATTTGTGGTTATGGCAATTATCTGGGGTTTGCTAATAGAAAGGAAAAGACCTGACAGATATGAGATTATTGGAGGAACAATAGTTCTTGTAGGAGCTACAATAATATTTTACGCGCCTAGATAATAGTTTACACAAACAGTAAAACTGTTGTTAAAACCAATTATCTGTATGATGGGACTAAAACTATTTTTTGTTGTCTCATAGTTGATGATACATTTAGTTATCATTTTAGAGTTGCCCATTCATTTCATTTTTTTATTAATATCTCGACAAATCAAAAACATCTTTTTAACCTACATCGGACTTTACTATTAGTCTAGTTACCTCCAATACATTTTTTAATCCCATACTTTTTCCATTTTTGTAATGTCTATAGGATTGCCAAGTAAAGAAGATGACCCCCATTCAATATAATATCCATCTGAAAAAATTGGAAATGATTCTTTCAATGTGGTTGGTGTCAATGTGCTAAATCAAAATGGGGTCGATGTACCGCAAATTATTCAAATGCTAGTTTACAACGCATCAGTCGAGTTTACTGCCTACTACTATTTTACAAATCTTCGTATGCACTGTACGGGAGCTGAAGGTGAAAGTATTAAAGAGGTCATTGAAGATGCACGACTAGAAGATCTCAGTCATTTTGAATCATGTTTATCAAGAATCTATGAACTAGGTGGCAGCATACCTAATAATGCTGAAGAGTTCATTAGAATGTCTGGATGCGAATTTTTGCAATTGCCATCACCTAACAGAACTGACATGAAAGAAATCTTAAAGAGATGTCTAAAAGCTGAACAAGGCGCAATAGTCAATTGGAACAAACTTTGTAATATCGCTTTTGGTAAGGATCATGCCACTTATGACGTTGCAAAGGATATACTAAGAGAAGAGTTAGAGCATGAATCATGGTTTCTTGAGCTATTATATGGGAGGCCATCCGGTCACATGAAAAGAAAATACCACGGTGAATCACCACACACAGCCAAACACTCGAGGGCATTGGACAGATAAACGACAATATCTATTCTTTTTCTTATCTATTCTATCTTATCCCATCCTATTCTATTATGACTTGAACCCGCCTTTCCGATTATTGTGAACATTTTTAAACTATAGATTATATTCAACCTTGAATCCTATCTCCGCGGGCTCAAAAATGCTAATCCTATATTTGATAATACCAATATGACTTGACTTTACGCTACTAGAGACTTTGATCGGACAGTACAACAGGTTTGGGATCGCCAGATTACATATGGCTCTTTTACTAAAGTGGTATGAAAATGGTATTGATTCGCTTATGTAACTAGTGATAATTAGTAGAAAGTCTAAAATTGGGTGATACTTGTCTTAATTATGGTGTATTAGGATAATAAGAACATGGTATGGGATATATGTTAAAAATTGGATGCTCATACCCATATTAACCATAGCAACTATGTTCCTTATACTCTCTACAATACAAACTATACATGCTTTAACCTTTAACAATATTGATTCTACAAAACTTCAATTATCTACTGCACAGAAATCGATATCTCTAAATGAGATGAATATAAGTAAAATTATTCTGTATAGCATAGTAATCATAATTTTGGCTATTACCCGACTCAAATGGGCCAAACATGGAAGAAAAGTAACGAAGCCAAGAATTATCATCGAGTCTATTTTCTTTTTAACAATAGGCTCTATTGTTCTCTTTGATTCATTTTATAACGTCGGTATTCCAATTTTATATATCATTCCTTATCTGGTTGTATTTCTTGGTTTACAGCAGTATTCATATCTTCATTCAAATAAATTCATCTCGTTTTGGACAGACTTAAAGACTAATTCTATGTATGTAAAGGGCGGAACTCACATACATCTTGCCTATGTGATAGGAACTGCTTCACGTATCATTATATCTATCTTGTTTATTGGCAGTTTGTTTACGCCTAGTCGACGAGGGATAATTTACATTGATAGTTCGACAACATTATTTGCAACTGTAGTATTTGATTTTCTTTTAATGATTTCTCTTGGTTTGCTAATAGGAATAAATAGGAGAATACTTATTCGATATAACTTAATTAGCACAGGAAGAGAAAAAATTTCTGAAAAGTAGAGATATAATTGTACAAAAATTTGGAACATTACAAGAAATTTTAAAATGAAACGTCTATAGATGGTGAACTGTATTCTCATATAGATATCCATGAAGAAGGTAACAATTGTTAGTAATTGAAGTAAATAATATGAACGAACATCCTGATATCAAATTATTGAATCATTCACAATGTTTTTGTAACAAATTGAGTTTTATACGCATTATAAAGCAATTCTTATATAGATAACTACTATAAGAATATTATGAATGCATATTATTTTATGTGGTGGAATGTTGAAAATCTTTTCGATATTGTTAATTCTCCCAGGCGAACAGAGAAACTGGAAAGAACATTAAAAAACGAATTGAAGGGATGGACTCAAGATATACTTGATCTAAAGATAAATCAATTATCAAAAATAATATCTAAAGTCAATGAAAGCCAGGGTCCAGATTTATTAGGACTTTGTGAAATTGAAAATCGTCATGTTTTAGAATTACTTGTAAAAATAATTCGTCAACAACTGCCGTCACGAAACTACAAGATAGTACATGCGGATACAGAAGATAAAAGGGGGATAGACGTTGCGTTTATTTACGACAATAACAAATTTGAAGTTGAAAAAGATACTAAAACAGGAAAAGATTTAGTCTTTTCCCATTTTGTTATGAAAAGGGAGGCAACACGGGATATTTTGCAGGTTAATTTTAAGACCAAATCCAGCGGAAAGAGACTTGTCCTAATAGGAAACCATTGGCCATCACGAAGTGGGGGTCAATACGAATCTGAGCCATATAGGATAGTTGCAGGTGAAACTTTGGGATATTTTCATCAAAGAATATTGGATGTAAATGAGAAAGACGATGATCGCAATACAGCTATTTTGGCGATGGGAGACTTTAATGATGAACCCTTCAATAGGTCAATAACAGATTACGCTTTGTCAACTGGCTCACTGCTG
>DATEOO010000142.1:0-5568 GCA_035274085.1 Candidatus Nitrosocosmicus sp. | reverse complement strand
TTTACGCTTGCGTTAAAATCCAAGGATGTAAAGATTTAATCGATCACCTTTTTAAATGATTATTATCGAAATGTGGTTGGACGTAACTCATTTCATTCCTTATTTTTAAAATGACCTTCCATCACAATTTCATCTAATTCTTTTCTACTATTAGGAAACTCTTTTTCCTGTAGATTTGATGGCAGATTTTCCGGCGGTCCTCTTATGCCAATAGCTATCATAGCCATTACATCGAAATCATCTGGAATTTGCAAATTCTTTCTAGTTTTTTCATAATCAAAGCCTTGCATACCATGTGCAACAATCTCTCTCGTGCTGGCCTCTAATGCTAAATTCTCCCAGGCCGCACCGGTATCAAATTGGTGTGTTATTGACGGTTTTTCGTTGTACTCAAAATTCTTTCGTGATATAATTACAACTAATACTGCAGCGTTCTTTGCCCAGACTTTGTTACCTTCAAGCAATAAATCATAAAAAGTATTCCATTTGGAGGTATCTCTTTTAGCATATAAAAACCTCCATGGTTGGTTATTAAAAGATGATGGCGCCCATCTAGCAGCTTCAAATAAACTCATCAGCGTTTCATCGGTTATACTCTCTCCTGTCATTGATCGAGGTGACCATCTATTAACAAAAATGGAATTTATCTTGTATCGATTTTTACGTTTATTTTCAACCATGTTATCTACCACTAATGTTATTAAAGAATAAGTTATTTAACATAAGCAAATTTGTTGCTCAATGAAATCTTCAAATGTTCCGCAAGACTAGCAAACTATTCAAAGTCTTAAATTTTGTTCAGATGACTGAGCTAATTATTGCATATAAATATTAATGAACAATCTCATTCTAACAACATGGATAGGCATTTTATACTATGATAAATTCACAATGAAAACATGAAGGTAATTTATTTGCATTTAGTTGTTAGCATACTTGGGATAATTTCTTTGATAACTGGTGCATCGACATATACGTCAAATACAAACGCGCAAACTCCTACCACTTCTGATCTTCCTGCTACAATAGGCAATGAATCAACATCTGACATGGGATTAACGAATAACTCTATGCCTGCACAAAACACTTCAGCTATAACTGCTCTACCTCCTGTGTAACATCTATGAGAAGATTATTTCCTTTGTCTTTGTTAGATATTCGCCTAAAAAGGATAGCATAATCTAAGCAATAAGTACGAGTACCAATTCCTGAATTATGTTTAATAGCCACAATGATATTACAGTTTTGTTGCAAGAATAATAGAACCTATATAGAATAACCTTTAAAGTAATCAAACAGGCAAGGTTACAATAATTTCTACCAACAATGCTTCCAGTAAGAATCTGTGATTCTTTCCTACTTACAGATTAAGAAGTAAACTTGTTAACGAGCTGATTAATGTCAGGCTAGAAATCTATTTTGCATTTCGGCGCTTGGTTAACTTTGTTAGATAAAGAGGATTTAGGCGTCCAGTAATTTGGTTTATTATTCGCATAGAAAAATGTATTAAAGGAAAAGCGACATCTTTTACAATGATAACAGGACACCTAACCTGATATATTAAAAGAGTAGCAAACTTTGACTTGGAAAGTAGACTGTATTTTCCTAAGTTTGATTCTGTGATAACCAAATCAGGATTATATGCAAGAACTGATTTTAGTAAAAGCTTTCCAAATTGCGTGACATCTTTTTCAATTTCCTCTGATACATAGATTTCATTAAAATCAATTCCTGCCTTCTTGAAATATTCTTTTCGTACCAAATAATCAGAGCTATATTCCCTGGTTCTAGTATTATTATTCAAATTAGTTCTATTATCCTCAACCAATTTGGTATTTCTGTTTAGAGCAACAACAATAAGGTTAAAGTTCCCATTGTTTGCAAAATAATTAGTTACTTGTAATATTTCGTCAGAGTTGTCTCCATCATCATAAAGAATTACCATGTTTTTCCTAATACCTAAAGATTGTTGCATTTGATAGAATTCTTCCCGCTCCACGGCAAGTAGAGCGTCATCCCTTCGTTCTTTGATAGCCAAGTAATCGCATGTAATTAAATTCTGTAATTTATTATTGGATCTGATGTCTTCATAGTCACATACCAATAAATTGATTTTTTGTTCTGCTATTGTGGATAATATGGCTTCCGTAGTATCATGGGAAACCCTCAAGAGGAAATGGTAAACAATATCTTCTTTATTGAGTAAATCTTTTATTGGTTCAAATGCGTTTCTTGCCGAGTCCACAAATGCCACACCTGCAGATAGGGGAGTTTGATGAGGAATAGTTATTGTTCTTACGATATTAATTTCTGCATCTTTTTCTTTAGCTATCCTAATTGCATATTTAATTAATCTATCCGGGTTATCGGCCGTATAGGGTAATAGAATTTTAAAGTCCTTTTTTAAAAGATTCCCTTCAGTAGTAACTATGGGGCAATAATTAGCTAGCTCCTTTGTAAAAGTAAATATCCTATACACCACAAAGCCGACAAGGGCCCATAAGACAGTAATTAACCAACTAAAAGGTGCTGTAACTAAGAGATAAAGAGCTAATCCCATCATTAATATGATTCCAGTGATTGGTATAATTGGAAAAAAGGGAGTTTTAAATCCGTAGTCAAGTGTATTACCATACATCCTCCGAATTTTAATAACAGCTGCGTTGACCTGAGTGAATAAAAGCAAGAATATTACCGCAGAAGCTTGAGCGATAGCTCCAAGTGGCAACGCATAGGCCATTACCGCCATTATCATGGCTGATATCAGTACAGCCATAGATGGCGTCTTGAATTTTGGATGTATCTCGCTCAACTTGTGTGGTAGATTATAATGCCTTCCCATTGCAAAAGCAACTCGAGCTGAAGAAAAAGTTGTAGCATTCAAAGCGGCTAACGTTGACACTAAACCGCCGACTAAAACAACAAATGCCCCGTAAGGCATAAACAGCTCTGCAGCCTTGGAAATTCCCAAGTCCCCATTTAGTCCAATGAATTGCCAAGCAGCGACACCAGGAGGAAAAATTGCACCAATAGAAACAAACGCAATAAGACAATACATAAAAACTACGAGAGCAAGCGAGATGAAAATCGCCCTTGGAATATTTCTTTTGGGATTTTTAACCTCTTCGCCCGATTGTACAATAACTTCATAACCTTCAAAAGCAATAAAGGTTAATCCCATTGCGGCAGCCAAACCGCCTAGACCATTTGGCATAAAATCCGAAAAATTGGCAGCCCAGTTAGGATTATTGAACATAGACCACAAACCGGCAATAATGATAGAAACAATGGCCACTAGTTGAAATATTGTTACTACGGTTCCAATTTTACCTGTTTCAGAAGTCCCCCTAATGTTAACAAATGCAAATATCGCTATAGCAATAACTGCAAATAATTTATCAAGCGGAACAAATCCGAATAGAGTATCCATAGTAAGTATGTTAGTAGACTGTAGAAAACTTTCAAAGAATGAACCAAAGGCAACGGCATATAAACTTCCAGCTATTATATGAGCTAGCCAAGCCAGCCATCCACTGAAGAAAGCATTGGGCCTTGGAAGTCCCTCTCGAACCCACAGGTAGCCTCCACCAGCTTCAGGTAAGGCTGATCCTAGCTCGGCATAACCCATAGCAGTAAAGAGTGTAATAAGGGCGTTAATGATAAATGCAATGATTACAGCGCTTCCGGCTAAACCTATGGCCGGACCTGTCAACACAAAAATAGCACCTCCAATCATTGCTGCTATTCCAACCATAACAATATCTATGAGATTTAGGGAGCGAACAAGATTATGTTGGTGAGGGTGAATTGGCGTAAAAGATCGGCTGTCTTTAGCAGACATCCGATTTAGTCAAACCCCAAATATTTAGAAAATGGGAAGGTTCTCATTGAGCTGTGAAACTAAGATATTAGGTATGAATCAAATATATATATACTCTATGTATACAGAGCAGTATAACTATACATGCTTTCTTAATACTAGTCTAATAAACCGATAACTTTTCTTAGTTAAATAGAATGTGTTGGTTTGCTTTAAATTTTAATTTTTTTTTCAATCTATTAACAACAACTACAAGAAAAAAAAGAGTTTTATCTTTGGCCTAAAGCCAAGTTGCCGTCGTTATTCTGAAGCTGTAATCCTACATTGTTGCAGTTAATCAATGATATTGTTCCAGTGACACATTGTCCTGATTGTTCATTTGATTGTTCTTGTTCGATTTCCTGTTCTGCATCATTGGATTTCTTTTGTTTTCCACCTGCATATGCAATGTTATCGCCAAATGCTACAACTGAACCTATCAGAGCAGCTGCGATAAACATTGCAAAAAGTCCAACCTTATATTTTTTTGTTATGTTACTCATTAAAGTCAATTTTTATAATTGAAATTAATAATATCACAATTTAGACGCATATTACTGCCAGATTCTTTCAAATTAAAAGATGCATAGTATATCCTGTCTAATAATTCTATATTATTGTGTCACTAAATATTAAAGGTACGGATGTTCGTTCCATGCACCTTATTCAATTAGGAAGGTTAAAAAATTATGTGTATGATCCAATACCTCAATTGTTGGAAAGCAGTTTTTGGTCCATTATTGGATAACAAATCTTTTACCTTTTTAGATATAAAATATTGACTGCCTTATTGACTGATAATTAAGCTCATTTGTTAATCTCATAATTTGAAATCGATATTAGAGAAACCTATATTTCGCACCTAAGCATCTTATGCGAACTTGCGGTTTGACTATTATAGTCCCATTAAATTCTACCATTCAATATTTTTAATAAAGATTATTCGATTTTTTAATCTTTTTATATTATTTGTGTGTGTTGTACACTAGATTTTAAATATCTAGCAGGACGTCCTACTAATATGAGATATTCTTTATCGTGTAGTGTACTTAAGATTAGATATTTTACTAATGAGAATACAGTATCTGCATTTTCAAACAATTTCCTACTTGATTATACCAAATTTATCGACTAGAACTAATTACTACACATATCTTGAAAAATTATTATATCATATATTATAGCTATAAAAAATAAGACTGAAATGTTTAGGTCAAATAATACAAAGACAATTGCAGTATTCGTTGTAGCAGTATTTGTTACAACTTTGATCATGGGTCCCGCATTATCGACCGTAGATTTTGCATTTGCTAAACAGAAATACAAGAATTGGAACGACTGTAGAGAAGATCATAGTAAGAACTGGTGCAAGAATTATTTTAAAAAGCATCACGATAACGACAATAACAATGGTGGTAACAAAGCTTCACAAGCCATAGGTCAATCACAATCCTCAAGTCAAAACAGCCAAGTAGTTTCTGGTGGTAATATCGTAGGCTCGGGAAGTAACTTTAACTTCCAAAATCAAGTAAATACGGGCAACAATGCATTGGCCCAACAATAACATTTTTTTTATCTATTTATATTTACATATATTATTGATACCGTGGGCTATATGCCCACAATGGAGAATAAATTTACTTACGCCATATTTAATTCTGTTGTTTTTGAATGTACGAGTAAATAATAGATCACTGGTATACACAAAA
>DATEOO010000141.1:0-4748 GCA_035274085.1 Candidatus Nitrosocosmicus sp. | reverse complement strand
GAACAGAACTGCCATAATTAGTAGCTTGCGATAATTAGTTTTATTACCACGAGGTTTCCTATTTCTATGCTTCAAATTAGAACAATAATTGAAAAACCAATCGGTTATTTAAAATAAATATATAGCAAATGCAAATAACTGTATAAAGAATAAAAAAGTTAAAATAAGAAATACTTCCCCCCTCAGGTTAATTCAGTTTTGATTTAATCAGCTCATATGCTTTTTCGGCTTGATCTTTCTTAGGCAATTGGACAAAAAAAATATTGCTGCTTTTAGATTCGTGTGGTGCAATTCCCAACATTCCAGCCGTAGAAAGAAATCGAAAAAAATTTAAACTTTCATTTGCGAATAACAAAAAATCAAATTCAAGATCGGCATTGAGAAAGTTAATATTCAAATTTACAAAAACATGATGTCCGTCATCATAAATATTCAAGTTAGTATCAATTAAGTTAGGCTTGCCATATGATTTACTAATAATGTTTTCGAATTGAATATTTTCAACAAATAAGCACGGTACTTTAATCCCATTATAGTCAACCAATGAGTAACCCAGCTTATGAACATTGGCTAGGAAATCTTCAAGTGAATTCAAGTTTTTCTTCAAATTAATATAACAACTTGAAAATTATTAAAATATAAATTAGATCATTTTTGTATGCCTAAAACTAATTTATATGGGTCAGCAAATCTGGATTGACTTGGCAAGCATTATTGCCCTTTGAGGATCCTCTGATTTGATTTCGTCACTATCATATTTCTTGCTAAAATAAAGCAAGTCAGCTAGTTTCCATTTGTCAATTGTTACTAGGGTCGTACCATTTCTTTTTATGTTTGTAATATTGGTAGTTAAGATCACTAATTTATCAACTACCGAATTCTTTTTGGTACTTTTAACAATCTTGTCAAAATTCTTGTTCTTATCTGAATCGACTGCAATGGATATACCTACCTTTTTTCCCATTTGGTCATCATATATCGCATCTAAATAATCGGTTTCAATCTTTTCATTGTATTTTTTTACAGTCCCCAATTCATCAAAATAGCTTATCAAATTTCTGACGGCGTCTTTAACGTTCGATTCGACAATATCTTTATCCACTGATATTTTTCTCATTTTAATAAAATCTGATATCGGTATTCCCATGATGCTCCCTCTCAAGCGCAAACCTGGATAGACGTTTTTAATCGTTTCTTCAATTGACTGTTCATCTATGTTTGAAGAATTCTTATTCACAGACATTTCAAAGGCATGATATAAGACATTTAAGATGGATCTAATGTTTCTAAAGTCTGGAAATTCATCATAAATTATTTTTATTTTTGATGAAAGATCTTTTCTTTCTGATGATGAAAGTTCATTATTATAATGCAGAACATATTGGAGAACAATATTATTTATTTCATCGAAGGAATTGGATCCTGCCAAATCGATTTTATAATTTGCTTTTTCTAAACGATCGAAAAGTGATGGATTGATCTTGGAAATATCAGCGTATAAGGAAGGTGTAGTAACTATCATAAACAAGGCATATGGAACGTGAGAATTTATTAATCCCTTCAAATAATCCAAGGAATTAATATTGGTGTCAAACTCATCGATTTGAAAAATAGTAATTTTTTTGAATAATTTATAGTTGATCATTGCCAAGTTGGTTAAAACCATTGTGAGATTTTCAAATGTTTTTAAATCAGAATAGTTCAATGTGCCAGTCTTAACAATTTCAGTAATTAATTGTGTCTCTATTTTGGTAAAATCGCTCGACATTAATTCAAATAAATGTTCATAAGATATTCGAATTTTTTTTTCACCCATTTGTTCGATTTTATCAGAAATCGAGTTCCCATTGAGTGAATCAAAAAAACCATATTTGACTATCTTCTTTACTAACTTTGGATTCTGTACGTAACCATCTTTTATATAGTCGATTAGCTTCACCTTTATAGCGTCATAGTATTCTTTTCCAAATCCCTTTACAATTGAATGAAAGAAATTATCAATCTCCCTGGGTTGAACCTGAGTAAGGTCGACGTATGAAATAACCGATTTATCATTGATGTCAGACAAAGTCCTCATATGCAATGTTAGATGTGTTTTACCCGATCCCACATCTTGGATCACCGAAATTATCTTAAAAAGATCTTCATTCAGAGGTTCCGTACTGTTTAATTTTATGTTTAATTCGTTCAAACAATCCTTAATTGAATTCAAAGCGGCTAAGTGCCTTTTACCTCCAAGTATGCTGGCACTGGATAAAGTGGGTGTGGGACTACTAGGAAAAGGATTGACATTTAGATTATACGGAGTCATCAAATACACCTCACAAATCCATGCACTATTCCTCTCAACACGACCCCTTCATAACCTCCAGATGATAATTCATATTTTTCGGGATACAACTCAATAAGTTCTCCTACGAGACTGTAAAATTCATTGTTGGAAAGGTCACAGGATTCACACACCTCATCCTTAACCGATGTGAGTTCTACCCAACCTATTGAAGTCGAGCGATTTACTATTGCTGTATCAAAGCGTTCTTTAAATGTATCAATAGATACTTGAGTGTTGTCATAGTCAATGTTACTAGAATCAACTTTTATGTTATTTAGTTTATCTTCGATTCGATTGAATGAATTCTTAACTTCCACTAATTCACAGTCAATTTTTTCCACATATTTGAATATGCTATCAGAGTAGTTATTTAGTTTCTTTTGAATCCCTATTATGGAATCGTAAAGATACTTGAATTTTATATCTGATGATAATAAATATTCTAAATAATAATCCTTACCCCAGCAATATACAAATGTTCCTTTTTTAGATATGCATATTTTATCCTGCGATGCCAGATCATTTAAGGTATCCTCAAAGTTATCCTCAGGATATTTTTTCTTTAATTCAGATTTCTTGACTCCCGCAGATCCAAAAGAATTAATATCATTATAGACCATATCTAAGTCGGACATATTAGCAAAATAAAAAAACAAGATAAAAAAAAGATAGTGAATAAAAAATAATTATGCTGTAAAAAAAAATAAACAAATATAAGAATTAATGGATTTGAGTGAGATCCATGGGAATGATGATACATTTGTCTGACAAAATAATGATGATAGCACTAGGGTATCTGACCTAAATTACAACATTGAGACTTAATGAGACTTGATTTGCTCTATACATTAATAAATATTCTTTTGTCAGTAATTCTACACTCAAGTTGTTCGACAATGAAAAAAGATATGAAGAAGCCGTCGGTATCGATGAAATAACTAAAAGAACTAATAGATTACTTGATGAATTTAAGGAGAATTATATAAAGAACAATAATAATGATTTTATTAATGATGCAATAACAAATATGGCTGTTTGTTGTAAAACATATGAAAAAATTTTTGCTGGCTTTATAGTTGTATCCCAAAGAAATAATATGCCTCAAGAATTGATAGAAGGCTTTGTAAAATGGTCTACAGGGCAATTAGAAGACCTCAAGGAAAAAATTCAAGAAATAGATAAAAAAAGAGATATGCGGTAATCATGGCTCTTGTTTATGTTTTTGAGCATCGAATAAGTTAAATTCAGGAATGGAGTCTTTAATATTGAAAACCTGTGTCATTGAGTGGTCGAGTAGAATCTTCTGCAATCAAAGATTATATTGAGGTCTCAAAGCCGCGAATTGTAATTGTACTTGTCATTACAGCGGTTACTTCGATGCTTGCAGCAACTAGGTTTGACGGTACCCCTAATGCGGCATGGGATATTTCTGGATGGAAATTATTATTTTTAATTATAAGTGGTTCTCTGTCCTCCATGGGAGCAAGCGCAATAAATCAATTTTATGACAAGAATATTGACAATTTGATGGGGAGAACATCCAAGAGACCGATTCCATCGGGTAGACTAAAGGCAAATAGTGTTTTGATATATGGCCTGGCTCTTTGTGTTATCTCAGTAATTCTCGCCTGGTTCACGCTGAATCCCATGGCAACTTTTATGATAGGGTTAGGAATTTTTTTCTACGTAGTTATTTACACGATGCTTCTTAAGAGAAGGACTGTTTGGAATATTGTAATTGGAGGATTCGCTGGAAGTGCAGCAGCAATGGCTGGTTGGGCAACAACCACAAATAGTATAGATGTTTTAGGGTTTTTAGTAGGATGGATCGTGTTTATGTGGACACCACCACATTTCTGGTGCTTGGCCATCAAACAAAGAGAAGAATATTCAAAAGCTAAAGTACCTATGTTGCCTGTTATATATGGTAATCAAGTAACGGCAAAGTATATTTTTATTAATTCTTTAATATTAATTCCATATTCACTTTCGTTGTATTTTTTCGGATTAGGAATTTTATACGTAGGTGTAGCAGCAGTGTCTGGATCTCTGATGACTCTCTACCATTACAAACTCTTAAAGAATCCAACTCCGGAGTTGGCATGGAAGGCATACAAGGTTACAGCTCCCTATCTGGTGATAATTTTTGTAGCAATTGCCCTTGACGCATTGTGGTATTACAGACTCTAGAAAGAATCCGAACCTAATAGGAGCCAGACTAACTTTTTTATTCTGTTAATTCGATTCTTTTTTTATCCTTTGTCAACCAACTAACCCTAATGAGACCATAAATTTCCAGGTCCAATAATACTTTGTTAAATTCGTCTTCTAATACACTAACACCATCCTTAGAAAGAGAATTAAATAAATCCTGATCGGTAGCAGTACCTAGTTGTTTAATCTTCTCAAATATAAT
>DATEOO010000140.1:0-8345 GCA_035274085.1 Candidatus Nitrosocosmicus sp. | reverse complement strand
CAGATAGGACATTCATTTCATAGACAAATCAATTTTCTTGATAGGGACTCAACATTGGAGTTTTATTTGAAAGATCTTAATTCAAATGAAGATGAAAAATTTTCACTTAGGGTGGATCAAAAACAGTTTGCTTTTCAGTTTCATCAATGTTTTACTGGAGTAGAGTGGTGGAATAGAATCAATTATTCCACATATCCGATCAGATATGAAATTGAAGTATCAAATTTAATGTATGGATTTAACGATAATTTGTATGATCCGACTTCACAGTTGTTTTTTCCGATTGGTTCAATATATGAAAATAAAGATGGCACCACTCATTCTTATCCTGTAGAATTTTATGATATTACAAGAAGAAACGGGTGTGTTTGTTATTTGGTAAAGTAGTGATTGATGCGTTTGTGATATCCAAATATTTGTGTATGATTTAAATACGGACAAAACCTGAACTTGGTACCTTTAAATCGTCGAAAGTATCAGGATAAATAATCTTGCTTAATATTTCGATTCCAGTAACGATTCTAGGACTGGGTTTACTGAAAAACGAATTGGAATCTACGAAGTAAATTTCCTTATCCTTATTTGCTCTTAATGAATCCCAATTAGAATCCTCGATCTTATTGTATTCTTTTTGGGACCTGATGATATCAAATCCGCATGGCATTATGATAATCTTGTCGGGATTTAATTGCTTGATTTTCGATGTCTTAATTGGGCAAGAATCTAATCCCGCCTTCCCATTTAAGCCCTGTACTCCTACGATATCTAACATGTCAGGTATCCAATGACCGGCTAAATAAAATGGGTTTAGCCAATCAAGACACAATACTTTCGGTCGATTATAAGACAAAGGTTTCTTGCTAATATGTTGTATCCTCGATCTTAATTTTTTGATTCTTTTGTTAAGCTGAATAGTAATTTTCAAAGCTTCGTCTGATCTGCCTAATTCTTTACCTAAAAGTAGTATACTTTGAATTATTTCAGAAAGATTAGTAGGATTTAGCACCAAATTATGAGGCTTATATCCCAATATATCAAATGCGCACCGTATTTCCTTATCAAAAGGTGCACATACAGAACACAAGTTCTGACTAATTATCAAATCAGGTTTTATTTCCCTTATTTTGTCTACGTCAAACTTGAATAATGGTTCATGTTTAAACGACATCTCTTTGACTTTGTTATCTATCTCTGAACTATCCAGTTTATCGAAACCTATTGTTGGTTTAATTACTTGAGGTATTTGTAGGGCTTTATCGGGATAAGTACATTCGTGGGTAACACCTTTTATGATTCCACCGAGGCCTAATTCAAAGACAATTTCGGTTGCACTAGGTAAGAACGATAATATTCTAGAGTAGTTTGTCAATAAGATTCGACCTATCAATAAAATCTCTACTTGAAAACAAAGTACTTCTCATACTGAATTATGTTTATGCAAAATATACAAGCTCTTGAAAAAATCTATTGTTACTTTTGAATTGAGCTTGCTTGAACCATTTGCCCGATCGGTAAAAGTATAGGGAATTTCCTTGATCTTTATTGATTTTGACTTTACTAATATCTCCAGAAGAATCTTAAACCCAGATGTGTTAAATTCCATTTTCCTAACTACATCTCTTTTTGTTACAAAAAATCCAGACATCGGATCTGATACATTTGACAATCTGAATAAAAGCCTTGACAAATTTGTGGCAAACTTACTATAAAATATCCGTTTTGAGGTCCAGCCTATGATTCTACCGCCTTTAAGATATCGTGATGCAATTACTAGATCACAATTCGATTTTCTAATCTCTCTCATCAAATTATTGATATGTATGGGCGTGTGTGAAAAGTCAGCATCCATTACTATGAGGTATTCACTAATTGAAGATTTAAATCCCTCATAAATGGCTGATATCAGACCTGAACGCTCTTTTCTCTTTACTATCTTTATGAAAAAACTCTCTTCAGCTAGGGGGTATATGAAAAAATGGCTATGTGATTGAATGCCCACAGAATCACGGATCTTATAGAGATTGAATCCTTTCTTTTCATTAAAAGCTTCAATAATCTTTTCAACTGTGCAATCAGGAGAATTATCGTCAATGATGACTATCTCATAACAACCTTGATCTTTGACGCAAGAATAGATGGAATCTACCAAATTCACTATATTCTGTGATTCATTATAGGTCGGAATAATAATTGAGAATAGGGGAGGATTGTTAAGTTTCTTTATCAGGTCATCCTGAGTTTTTTTACAAATTATATTCTCATTCATCTTTACATCCCATATTTTTAGGTCTCGAATTTCATTCCAAAAGTTAATATATAAATGTATTACATTTTGGACCGATAAAATCCGTCATTACTCTAACTCTCCATTTCCAATTTGGAAACTATCTATGATTCTTTTGAAGCTAGGCGAGAATTTATCAAATTATGGGATCAGTGAGGACGATTGCAAAAAAAATCCCCTAGTGATCCGCAAAGAAAGGGTAGTAGAGAACTGATCTTGTTTCAAGTTCCAATAAATTGGTAAAGTATATTGAGTATTACTTTTTAAGGCTCATCGGATTACCATGGTTGTGTAAAAGTATTAAATGACTATCTTTCCTGTTGCACCGGCCTTATCATAATTTCATTTACATTCATATGACTTGGTGAATCTATGGCGAAGAGAATAGCGTTTGCAATATCTTGAGCTTGCAGCGGCTCCATTTTTTTAACTGATTCGAGAAATCCTTGGAGTGAGCTATCAGTAATTGTATTGTTAAGTTCAGTTGCAACTACTCCTGGTTCTATGCAAGTAACACGAATGTTGGATCTTTGACTTAGTTCCTGTCTTAAACCTTCACTAAATGCAGTTACGGCATGTTTTGTTGCGCAGTAAACACTCCCTGCAGGGAAAACCAATCTCCCTGCTATTGAAGATATATTTACTATATGACCAGATTTGTTCGATATCATATGAGGCAGAACAGCTGCTGTACTGTATAGTACCCCCTTTATGTTGACATCCACCATTCTATCCCACTCGTCTATTTTTAAATTCTTTACAAAACTCAATGGCATAAGTCCAGCGTTGTTGATTAAAACGTCGATTTTCCCATATTTATCGATGGCAGTATTTGCAAGTTTGGCGCATTCTTCCCTCTTTGTTACGTCTATTTGATTTATTGAGATCTTTCCATCTTGACCCATAATTGTCTGTTTCAAAGCTTCTAATTTTTCGACCCTTCGTGCGCCTGCAACAATAGTAGCTCCTGCTTTTGACAACGTTAGGGCAGTTGTATATCCGATTCCACTACTTGCCCCGGTGATTATTATAACTTTATCCCTGATCATTTGCTATATCTTGTACTTGGCTTAGATTTATTCATATTCAGCTCCGTTTTTACTTTCATGTGTCCAATCTTTTTTTATTCAACGATTCAATCTATAAAATATAAATTTTTATGTTTAATGTTAGATATCCTGCCTCTGATCCCACTACATTACTATTTCATTATGGTATTTGGGATTCCTTCATTTAGATATTCTGCTCATATCATTTGAGAATCTGAATAATTCTTTACCATCTTCATAAATTTTTTTCCTGTAATCTAGAGAACTGCAGATAGCCTTTCCTTACCTAATAGATCTTGATAATCAAATTCCCAGTATTGGCCAACTAATCAAGATCTAAAATCCTCTATAGCTGATATTATTCAATAACCATTATGGTGTAAAATTACAAATATTAAGCAGGCCACAAAACAGGGAAAAAAGGGATTTTAGATGTTATATTATTTAGGACCATGATAGTCTTCAGGGAATGCATCTGTATCGACAGTTTCGATAGGTGCACCAGTAGGTAATGGTGATTCCTTTGGTACTTCATATCTGAATATCTCAGGAAAGTCAATTTTGATTATAACATTCATCCCTACCTGATAAATCTCGCTCTTAGGAATATCGAATCTTTTATTATCTTCTCCAAAAACCACTATTTTATCATTGGTTTCTTTAAGTACATGACCAACATGGTCTTCATTTTTAGCTCGAACTCCTTTGTTAAATAAAGTGTTAGGATACTTTCCCTCGTACGATGCTAAATCAACCATCTTATCGGGTTCTCCCCATGGATCTTGTCTTCCTGCCGGAAGTGGAGCATCTCTTGGGACTGCATATTTAACCAAGTCTGCAGCATTTAATCCAATCAAAACATTAGCGCCCACCTGTTGAATTTCCTTTATAGGAATGTCAAATCTTTCATTTTTTCCTCCAAAAACCACTATTTTATCAGGAGTTTCTCTGACTACATAACCTACATTAGGTTCATCTAATGCTTTAACACCTTTATTGAAGTATTTACCAGAGGTCATCAAAGATATAGATAAAAATAACATAATTAAACCTTTTATGAAAAAAAGTAGATATTATCCAATAATTCTACTCGTAAATTAACCCGATGGCAGCCAAAGAGTATGACATCGTTGAATCTAAGTTAAAAAATAGCCCTTTTAGAATGGGATTCTAAACTACAAGTTAAACGAAGTTCTTAATGAGTGTATAAAAAGGTGCTGTGGTTACATCAATAGGATTTTCCGGTTATTGAGATAAGATGCATTAAGAACTTTAATCCCGCTTTATAACCGACTAGATATATTTATAGCTGCATTTTTGACCTTTTTGGCAGAGGAGGTCTAGGTTTAAGAAGAGAACCTTGACAAAGGTCGCCAAGACTGTCTTAATGCATCCCGAATAAATATATCTCGATTAAAAGATCCATTCAAAAATACCGATTAATGATAAACCATGATCCAAGACGAATCTGAGTTCTATACAAAATTATAAAAATGATATTAGAACTGAATTGATTCTGACTTAAATGAAATAAGTCGGTGGACTGATCGCTATTGACAATATTTTAGAATATTCGATTAGCAATCACTCGCTAACGCCAATGATGGATTAAGAGAACCAATACATTAAGTCGCGTCTCAAAATCAATAAAAGTAAATTTACAGATCGTGCTGGACAAATTAAACATTATCTAAGTCCGATAGGGATCAATTATGTGTGATTGCTTACTGTTCAAAAAATATCAGATTAAGTTTTTGTGCTCAACTTTTATATTATAACTCATAATAAAAGCTTTTAAGAATTAGTTATTTGTGCATGCAAATAGTAGCTCGATTGATTTCTGATAGATAATATAGTGCTTCTGTTCCTATCCTTAGGACTTACGTAGGGGATTCACTTTATGTTAAATTTTGAATTTTCTAACAAAGGCGTTTGTTGAAGAACTGCAAATAGAATAACCTCCGGGCTATGATTATGTTGCAGAGGTAATGGTTTTTAGTGACAAAAATATTGAGATTTTCGCAAAATCGTAAAGTTAACCTTTTATCCTTAGATACATATAGAAAATACTCCTATTGATCACCACAAATTTGATAAAATCTATAATAATTTTTCAAATTTATGTTATTTATTTTGGAGCCGCTTTAGATATGAATATAAACGAATCAAATGTACATTACATGATTACCATCAAGGAGATTAACAACTTCTTTAATAACCTTACACCTGATAATTTAGGATCAAAGGACATTATTATCAAAGATGGACTTGATTTATTGAACGATACAGACAATATTTCGGATCTTTACTAATATGAAGTAAATAAAAATAAGAAATATTTAAAATAAAAATGTATAACGTGAACTTAAACTGTATATTGATTTATATTGAATATGAATTCAATTGTTATTATGACATTATTATAACCATTTTCTTGGAAACGATAAAACATCTTCTTACCAGGAGACTTCATAATGTAGATTCACAACTAGAGTTAGTTTTCAAGCCAATCTAACAGAAGATATTTAACGCAGAAATAACCTAATCTAAACCCAAAACATAGGGTCATCTTATATATTGGAATGGACTTTAATGAGTCGATGACTGATTACTATGAGAATATTATGAAACAAAATACAGGTAATATTACCCTCCTGTTATTCTTGGGAATGGGAATTGGATTTGTATTTATTATTAGCTACTTGTGCACTGGACCTATTGAGGTATTTGCTCAAGCGAATACTTCAGACGCAGACAATAAAACTCAGTTAGCATCTCATAATAATACCTTATTCGTGTCGGGCTCTGCGACAGGTAAAGTAGATACAGATTTGGTAACTATCTCGATTGGAGTACAATCGACAAATAAATCTGTCACTGATGCAGTCGCATCTAACTCAAAAATAGCAAATGAAGTAATTGACAGTTTAAGAGATAATGGCGTCAAAGAAAATGAGCTTAGTACTTCTCAATATACTATCCAACCTAATTTCAATTTTACAGAATCAGGAATTAGTGTACAAAACGGATTTACTGTATCTAATATACTGACAGTTCAAAGTCCGAACTTTAATAATATTTCATCTTGGATTGATTCTGCTGTTACTGCAGGGGCTAATAACATTAATGGTGTAGAATTTAAAGTTTCTGATAGGTTGTTAGAAAATGTTACAAATGCACTAATAGAGCAAGCAATTGCCAACGCCAAACAAAATGCAGAGGTCGCTTCTAACGCAATAGGATCTTCGATCATTGGTATCAAATCAATATCCGTTAATACAGATGGATTTAATCCTATGCCTCTTGGTGATCAAATAATACAAAAATCTTTCGCCTCTGGTGTTTCCTCAACTCCTATTATCCCAGGAGAGCAAGACGTTTCCGTGAATGTGCAGATTACCTACCGTCTTAACTAGAAGGTATAAACCACCCTTTTTTCTTTTTCCTTAAAGTCACTGGTCTTGCAAAAGAATTTGACATAGTATTACCAGGATTAACTTTTTTTGTAAGAATTTCATAATTCTATACTTTGAAGAGTACAAAAAAATCGTTGGATCACAAATGCAGTCATCGTTACTGCCCTATGAGATATTTTGAATATGCCAGTTAAAATCAGAAAGCTCAAGAAAGGATAAATACAATTACATTAGATAACACAAATGCAATATAGCATTGTAATAACAATAACTCTCTCTTTATCCATCCTACTTGTTATTTATGTTCCACAGGCTTATGGTGTGTTCCACCGAGAGGATTTTATTATAACGGACATGGGATTAAAGAATGGTATACCATATATCACGGTGCAGGGAGAGGCAGGCAGATCATTTTCAGTTGATATGGGAGATGAATCTTTTTATGCTTATACATTTGTAACAGACAAAGGTGTCTTTGCATCCACTGTGGCCGTAGACGAGGATGGGACATCTCCATACTATGGCGTCGATGGCTTTAAGATAGATAAATTTGAAGTTATGGCATGCCTTGAAGATGGGACTGCAACAGGTGAACCAAAATTTAGCGGGAAGACTGTTGAATATGTCCCAAAGAAGGTAACTATTGACAACGTTTCAAAGGCATATGCTATTCAGGTTACTAGTGATGACCCAGATGATGATTGTCAAAGTGGAAATCATATTCTAAAGATATTTTCAAGCAAGTAGGACTAACCTGCTTGATTCTTTGGACGACTTATTTGTTCTGATTAATGGTAGCAAATCACATTCTGTGTTAGTAGATAAAAAAATTGGACAAATTCTTGGTTATAATTTTGATAAAGGTTGTGTACTTTCTTTAAATATCTCATTTAAAATGCTTAGTCTTTCGTATCCTTACCTATTATGAGCACTTCCGTCCCCATTTTGTTATAGACTACATTAGATAAGCACATTTTCATATTAAGATCCTACAAAAGTTAGTTGCTATTTGATACTATTTTGCTAAAACCAGCGGTCCATTTTTACTCACTAAAATATGATAGACTCAAAACATCCATTTATTGAATTTATACCGATCAAAAATTCATGAATTATTTACATTTTGTAGGAATAGCACAAGTGACTTTTGAGGAAGGCTTTCCTATTTTGATTTTACTACTGGAGGAGGGTTTGTAGATTTTGCAGATGTGATTGAAATTTTTGAACCGCTATCATGAGCTCTTGTTACGGGTTTTACCCATGAAATGCTTATCTGGATCGGGTCCAGAGGGATTTGAACCCTCGACCAGCTGCTCCGCAGGCAGTCATTCTATCCATGCTGAACTATGAACCCAGTATTCTTAAAAAGTAAATTTCTATAAATCTCTTTTTAATTACTTTGAATCTATGTGAAAGGATTATAAACAAATAAAGTCTCTTATAAAATAATAATAATATTGAAGGGCTTTCTTAATGACTTGGCGACACGAGTTCTTTTGTTTGATGGTGCAATGGGTACAGAAATTCAAAAATACGAACCTAAAGAAACCGATTATCTCAATAATAAAGAAGGATTTAACGATAGTTTGAATTTTA